>CAZNRQ010000375.1:0-4039 GCA_964574845.1 uncultured Bacteroidales bacterium | reverse complement strand
GATTAAGTTAACGGTAAATTTACGTGCTTTTCGGCATGATATGACGACCTGACCAAGGGGCCACATTCCACTTTTTGGAATTTTTTGGCAATTGCCAGTTTTTCTATTTCTTTAAATTCTTCCGGGGTATAATACTTCAGAACGGGGTGATTATTTCTGCCGGGCTGAAGATACTGCCCTATGGTTACTACTTTACAATTTACCTTAACAAGTTCGTCCAAAGCTTCGGAAATTTCATCAATAGTTTCGCCCAAACCTAACATTAAACCTGATTTGGCGGTAATGCCTGAATCAGCGATAGTCTTCAAAACCCAGAGGCTTCTTTCGAAACTGGCTTTTCCTCTAATTTCAGGAGTCAGCCTTTTTACGGTTTCGAGGTTGTGCGATATGATCTCGGGTTTTGATTGTATCACTTGAGCCAGAGGTTCGAGGTTGCCGTCGAAGTCGGGTATCAGGGCTTCAATGGTTGTTCCGGGATTTTTTGCCCTGATGCTGACAATGGTATCATGCCATATTTTAGCTCCACCATCCGCAAGGTCGTCGCGGGTGACAGAGGTGAGCACACAATGTTTTAGTTTCAGATGATGTACCACCTCAGCCAATTTTTTAGGTTCCAGTTCGTCTTCAGGAAGTGGTTTGCCGGTGGTGACCCCACAGAATTTGCAATTACGGGTACAGATATTTCCCAGTATTAAAAATGTAGCGGTTTTTGCTGCCCAGCATTCGGCCAGGTTGGGGCATTTGCCGCTTTCGCAAATGGTATGAAGGTTGGCTCCCGTCAGATATTCTTTAATATAGGAATAGTCGTTGGTTGTAGGCAATTTGATACGAAGCCATTCAGGTTTCTTTTTATGCTGATGGGGTGTTTCCATGTAAGACAGTATGTCGGAATGATCAGAATTTTCTTTTGCCAAGATGCAAAGCGATATAGACATTGACAAACAGGAACTGATTTTTCTGTTTTGCCATGATGGGGACATTTTTATAAAATGCATCGATAAAGGCACCACATTCCAGTATCTTTACAAAGCGATCGTCGGCGCCGTATTCGAAACTTATGCCTGATTTTAAGTAAAGGCCGGGGTAAAGACCAATGTGGTCGAAGCCTTTGAAGAATGGAGCGCGACCATAAATATCAGTAATGGAATGTATATCAGGATCGAAACGCTCGACATTCAGATAAGATGTGCCGGTTGCTTCGTCGTATTTCACAATATACATATACTGCGGTTTGGCAAAACCCAGTGAAAGCCCCCCTGTATAGAACACCCTGACTTCGACTCCGCCCCAGTATGGTTTTCCGTTGAGGACATGCTGCTGACCCACACCACCACGGAGCACATAGAAGCTGTTCAGTTTGCCGTAGATGAAGTTTTTTGAATTTTCGTAGTATGAGGAAATCTTGAATTCCTTAGGATGTTTAATGTTGAGTGCATCTATCTCCCAAATGAATTTTCGGAAATAGGTCTTGCTTTTTCCGTTGCGGTAGCCCAAACCAAAACCACCGGAATGAACCATGATGAATCCGGTTTGCTCTCTTTTGAAAAGTACTTTTTTATCGATGTTCGACTCCGATTGTCCAAGCAGATAACCGGCTGATATAATCAGCAGCAGGAATGAAAGAAATATTTTCCGCAAAGGGAACATCAGAAAAGGGTTTATACAAAGTTACAGAAAAAAAGATTCGAAACTTTAGGAGAGAAAAAGTTTAGCCTCTTTTTACGACTGTCTTTGTATTGTTTTTCATGTAGGCAGGACAAAGTTCATGGGTTTTACATGAAGCCAGCACTAAGGAAATGACAACTAATAATAGGATTACTGAAATAGCTTTTTTCATTTTCTAATACTTTGAATGTGTTTGATGAGATTTGTATGCATCACAGTGTGTGGCAGTTTTGCATGCAGAGATGGAAACCGCTACTAACATTACTAAGACAATTATGGCCAGGGCTTTTTTCATAGAAGGTTTGTTACTATTGAATTGTACAACGCAAAAGTAATAAATTTATTGCGAATGAATGGTTTTAGCATTCATAAACTTATCAACATTGGTTTTGTGAACAAAAATAACATACGAAAATCAACGTTACTATGGTGTAATTTCCATTGGAAAATGGAAGCAAAGAGTTTTTTGCAGTAATTTTACCGTAAATATGATTTTATGTCGAAGATTGCCCCTCAGATAGAAGAAAGCTGGAAGCAGTTATTGTCGGAACAATTCGGGGCCGATTATTTCCTGCAATTGAAGCAAAAGCTGGTGGAAGATAAAAAGCAGTTTGTTGTGTATCCTCCGGGGGCGCAAATATTTTCTGCTTTCGATCATACTCCGGTGGATAAAGTGAAGGTGGTGATCATTGGGCAGGACCCCTATCACGGACCGGGACAGGCAAACGGTTTGTGTTTCTCGGTTTCGCCGGGCATCAAAAAGCCGCCTTCGCTGGAGAATATATTTAAAGAACTTCAGACCGATTTAGGGATTCCTATCCCTGAAACAGGCAATCTGGAAAAATGGGCCATGCAGGGGGTGCTGCTGCTGAATGCCTCGCTGACCGTACGCGCCAATTCGCCCAACTCTCATCAGGATTTCGGCTGGCATACCTTTACGGATGAGGTGATCAGGCAACTGAACCAACATAAGAAAGGACTCGTTTTCCTGTTGTGGGGCAAGTTTGCTCAGGGAAAAGAAGCCCTGATTGATACACAGAAACATTTTATTCTGAAGGCCGCCCATCCTTCGCCTTTTTCGGCTTACAACGGTTTTATGGGTTGCAAACATTTCTCTAAGACCAACGAAATACTCCGCAGCCAGGGTTTGCAGGAGATAGACTGGAGGGTGGAGTAGTTCCGTATTTTACACAGAAACATGCAGACAGGCTGTAAATTCATATTGCGTTTTCTTTTGGTGACCGGGTTGGCGGGCTTTGCCATGCAACCCTGTGTGGCGCAGAAAGCCATTAGCCTGCACATTATTTCAAAAGATAGTCTTCAGAAAAAAGAGAAGAAACTGCTTCCTCAAAAGCAATTTGCCACTCAGCCCGATGCCATGGAGGCTTTGCAGGGTTTGCTCTACAATTGTTACAAACAGGGTTACCTGGCGGCTTCTATAGATTCGGTGGTGAAGGATTCGGCCAACGTTACCGCTTGGTTTGTTTTAGGCAAGCAGTATAAAATGGTGAAGCTGCACAAGGGCAATCTGGATAAGTATCTGATCAACGAGGTGGGCTTCAGCGAGAAGTTTTATGCGGGCAAGCCATTCCGATATCAGGACCTGGCCCAGCTTTCGGATAAACTGATCACTTATTGCGAGAACAACGGCTATCCTTTTGCCAGCTTCAAACTCGATAGCGTGTTTATCGACGACAATCAGGTGGAGGCTAGCGTCAATTTTCAAAAGAACAATAAAATTTCTATTGACAGCCTGGTGGTGAAAGGTACGGCGAAGATTGCCCGCGGGTTTATCTATAATTATATTGGTATCAAACCGGGGCAATTGTATAACGAGGCCCGCTTCGGCAAGGTGGCGGCGCGACTGCGCGAACTGCCCTTTGCCTCGGTGGTGAAGCCTGCCGAGGTGATGTTTACCGAAGATAAGAGCAAGATCTATATTTACCTCGATAAGCGCAAGGCCAGCAAATTCTACGGGGTGATTGGCATTTTGCCCAATAACCAGACAACCGGCAAACTGCTGATAAACGGCGAACTGAAACTTTCGCTGCTCAACTCTTTCGGGAGGGGCGAACTGATCGACCTGCACTGGCAAAGCATCACCAAAGGAACTCAGGACCTGAAGGTAAACCTTGCCTATCCTTATTTGTTTGGCACGCCTTTCGGGATTAATTATAAGTTTCTGCTTTACAAAAAAGACACCAGCTATCTGACCCTTACGCACAACATAGGCCTGCAATATTTTTTTCTGGGGGCCAATTATTTGAAGGTGTTTGCTGATATCTACAAATCGAATCTGCTGAATACAACCGGTTTCGAAAGCGTGACGGTGCTGCCCGATTTTGCCGATGTCGGGGCCACACTGTTTGGGCTG
>CAZNRQ010000374.1:0-4043 GCA_964574845.1 uncultured Bacteroidales bacterium | reverse complement strand
GATAATGAAGTGAATAATATCGACTATGAAGTAATGAATATCGATAATGAAGTAAAGAATATCGACAATGAAGCAAAAAAGTCGAAAAAGGCTTACATCATTTATTGAGCAACCCATCCTAAGTTACTTTCAATAAATTAATTACTTTTCAAAGTTTTCCTCCCCAGCAACTGCGTCCCGAAAATAGCAAAGGCCACCACCGATACCGAACTTATCGGCATGAGAATAGCGGCAACTACAGGCGTCATATGTCCCGAAAGGGCGTAGGCGAGGCCCCCAATGTTGTAAAGAAAGGAGATGCCAAAGCTCACCTTCACCATGTTGAGCGATTGACGGGCGAAACGGTGCATCTGCGCCAATATGTGAAATTGTCCCGACTCAATGATTATATCGGCCGCAGGCGAAAAATGGTAAATATCGTCGGCTACGGATACAGCCACATTGCTTTGCATAAAAGCCCCTGCATCGTTCAGGCCATCGCCGGCCATCATCACATTGTGGCTTTGTTGCTGCAGGCGGCTGATGAAATCCATCTTGTCCTGTGGTGTTTGTTCAAAATGCAATGCATCCTCGTCAAAATAATCGGTAAGCACTTCCTTTTCGGAGGAGTTGTCGCCTGAAAGCAGGTAGAGTTTGAAATCCTTACGCAGGTGGGCGGCAAGCTGAAGAAAACCTTCACGATATTTGTTGCCTATGGTATAATAGCCATAGTATTGGTCATCTATACTGACGAAAACCCGGGCGGCAGTGCCTTGTTCATGCTTGTCTTCAAGGTCGAGATAAGCTGCTGAACCTGCCCTCACTTTAATGTTTGCCACATATCCGAATGTACCTTTGCCGGATGCTTCCACAAATCCTGTAACGGCAAGGGTAGGAATGGCTTCAAAATATTTTGACAGGGCCTGGCTCAGTGGGTGAGTGGATTGACGAACGAGTGAAGCAATGGCAATAATGCGCTCTTCGCTGAGCGGTTGACCTGTATAGCGGATATTATTCTGGTCGGGTATGGTGATGGTGCCTGTTTTGTCGAAAACTATAGTATCAATGCGGGTGAGGTTTTCCATGGTCTGGGTGTTTTTCAGATACACACCCTTGCGGCCCAGCAAACGAACCGAATTGCCCAGAGTGAATGGCAAGGCAAGCGCCAGGGCACAGGGACAGGTGACTATCAACACAGAAGTAAAGACCAGTACCGCATCGTGAAACTGCTGTCCGTGCAGCCACCAATAAGCAAAACCGGAAGCAGCCAGCACAATAATGATGGCAGTGAACCACACGCTGATGCGGTCGATGAGGGGGAGCAGCAACTTGGACGATGGCTGGCGTATTTCGCTGCGGTTCCATAACTGTGTGAGGTGGCTCTGGCTTACCTCGCGGGCCACTTTGATGGTGATGGCTCCCTGCACCTGAATGCCACCTGCATACAGAGCTTCGCCGGCTTCTTTGCGTATGGGGGTGGATTCGCCCGAAACGAAACTATAATCGATGAGGCCAATACCTTCGAGCAGCATGGCGTCGGCAGGTATCAGTTCTTTGTTGCGAATGAGCAGCACATCGCCCACCTGAATGTCTTTGAGGAGGAGGTTTTCTTCGCCTTCGTCGGTCACCTTGGTTACGGCAATAGGGAAATAGGATTTGTAGTCGCGGTCGAAAGAAAGGGCCTCGTAGGTTTTGCTTTGATACCATTTGCCCAACAACAGAAAGAACAAAAATCCTGAAAGGCTGTCAGAGTAACCTTGTCCGCGACCGGTGAACACCTCGAAAGTGGTGACGGCAAACAGAGTGAGTATGCCCAAAGCTATGGGCAGGTCGATGTTGACATGCTTTTTGCGCAGGGCTTTCCATGCCGAAATGATATAGTCGCTGCCACAATAAAACACCAGAGGAAGGGTGAGGATAAAACAGATGTAACTGAAAAACACCCCCAGCGAATCTTCGAGGGGTTTGCCGTTGAAATATACCGGCAGGCTGAAAAGCATTACATTACCGGCAATGAATCCCGAGATACCAATCTTATACATAAGCGACCTGCTCTGACGTTTCTTGCCTTTACCATCGAGCAACTGCAGCGAAATCTCGGGCACATAATGAATTGATACCAGCAACTCGACCAGTTGACGTAAGGAAATTTCGTCAGGTTTGAAAGTGATGCTGCAGCGTTTCTGCACAAAATTGACAGAGGATTGGTTGATGCCTGTATTGAGCTTGCTCAGGTTTTCCAGCAGCCATATGCACGAAATACAATGTATGGCAGGGATATAAAAAGTAACTGTGGCCAGATTGTTCTCGTGAAATTCGTATAGCTTTTCCTTAATCTCCTCCTTCTCGAGATAAGCGTATTTGCCTTTATAGAGCACTTCCTCTGTTTTGATGCCGGGCTCTTTGGCCAGTGTATAATATTGCGTCAGCTTATGCTCGTTGAGAATGCGATAGACCTGAACACAACCGTTACAACAAAACTTATGCTCGTTCCATATTATGGGCGTTTTGCCACAATCGGCACCACAGTGAACACAGGCATTATCGGGCTGCATGGGGAGGTTTATTTTTTATGACAACAGGGAGCCTCCGTGGGCATTTCCTGCGTGGGTTTGTGCTTAATAAAGATGGTCTGTTCCAGATTTTCTTTGGAAGGACTCAGGTAGGGTATGCCCAGACACATGCCACGGAAGATGAAAATAACACCTACCAGAATGACAATATATGGGACAATCTTATTGAGCATGCTTCTGACATTCGCCGTAATGGCATTGCCGATAAGCGAAATGGCAAGCATCATGGGCAGGGTTCCGAGTCCGAATAGTATGAGGTAGAGACTGCCATACCAGATATTGCCAATGGCAACGGCACCTATGATGGCCATATAAACCAGTCCGCAGGGTAGCAAACTGTTGAGCATGCCAATAAAGAACATGGCAGCGTAGGAACGAAAGGTAAATAGTTTTTGCAGACCCCTGCGAAGGAAACCAGTGAAGAAATCAAATTTTGAAAACTCCATTTTCTTAAAGACCATGGGCAGCAATACGGAAAATATCATCAGGGCACCCATGATGATGGAAACCCAGCGTTGAAATCCCAACAGGTACATACCCTGACCAATGAGGCCGAATATGGCTCCCATAATGCCGTACATCAGGGTGCGACCCAGATTGTACAACATGCCGCTCAGTAGTTTTTCGCCAAAGGTGTTTCCTCTTAAGGGCAGGCTCAGTGCAATGGGGCCGCACATACCCGCACAATGAAAACTACCCATGAGACCGAGCAGAAAACCTGTAAAAATGATCTCCATCAGGGAATGATTAGGTCTTTGTTCACGTTGAATAATTCTCCCTTATGGGTCCATGATATTTTGACCACATAGCGGCCGCTCTTTAGTTCTGAAGCGGGGAGGAATATAGTTTCCGACATCAGGCTGTTCAATTTGATGTCGGATTTTTTATCAGAGGGCCGATAGAAATAAATGTGGATAGAGTCGCCCGAGGCAGCCATACTTTTGCACAAACTTATTTCTACTCCGGGCTGTGTATAAGCCATGGTAATACTGTCTTTATAGCGGTCGGAGCGTTTGTTGACCTCCATTTGTGATGTATATCCGGCTCCCTGATCGTAATAATCGTCGGAAACCAGGTCTTGCGACTGATAGAGCGCAAAGATGACGAAGGTTGTTATCAGTGCTAAAAACAGAATAATAAAGATAAGTATGCCGTGACCCCAATTTAATTTCATTTGTTTCTTTTTTGAGGACCAATAAAATTAATAGTATTTACGGTAATTTGCTTGTCGTTTTCATAAACAGCCACTTTCAAATCGGTGCTTCGTGTATGAATGCTTGTCTTGGGAAGTTGTATCATCAGGACGCTTTCGGCGGCTTTGGCCCCTTCCAGGGTTGTGATATTGTTGGTAAATTGTAATTTGCCGCCCTGAATATCCATTAGCTTGAAAGTAATATGCTTTTGCTCGTTGGTCTTGTTGATGATCTTCACATTATAAATGTTGGAAACCGTGACGGAATCAATTTCCTGGCAGATGGTTCCAGGCATGCG
>CAZNRQ010000373.1:0-4070 GCA_964574845.1 uncultured Bacteroidales bacterium | reverse complement strand
ACACCAATTTAACCGTAAATGATGTGGTGGCAGAGTTGATATCCAATTCGGTGAAAGTTTATGCCATTGCCCCGGCCAATCTGCAGGCTCAGTGGTTCGACCAGATCGTACTCAATACAGGAGGCGATTTTTACGACATCAACGGCAACTTCCGCGATGTGCTCTTGCAAATATCGCATATGTCGGGTAGCAACCGCTACGTTTTAAAATATAACACCGCTGCACAATTGCTTCAAATGCATACCATAAAAGTAGAAGTGCACAGCATGGGGCTGGGAGGATACGATATCATTTCGCTCAACTATCAGAAGGCGCTTTCGCAGATCACCTGCTATCCCAATCCCGCCAAAGATCAAATACAAATTGATGTGGACAATCCCGAGAACAAACAATGCCATTTGATTGTCAGAGATCAGGCAGGCAGGGTTTTGAAAAGCACCCCTCTGGGAAACTCATCACTGATCAGCACCCAATGGTTCACCGGAAGCCTAAGCGACCAGAAACTGAAAAACGGTCTGTATTATTTCCAGGTGGTTTATACCGACAATAGGAACCACAGCACTTCTGAAGTATTTAAAGTTGTTTTCACCCATTAATACAGGAGATATAGCCTTATGAAAAAAATAACAGTAATACTCTGTATCCTTTTTAGTTCTCAGCACATTTTTGCCGATGGCATTCTGCTGCCCAACGATACTGCCTATCAGCATACTTTTTTAAAGAACCTGCTTACCGAAATAACCCTTGACATTCACGGCCAAATGGTTGAGACAACGGTTTACCAGGAGTTTATGAATGAATCTTCCGACAGCGTGGATGCCGTCTGGAACTTTCCCATGCCCGCTGATGCCCGATCTACACGTCTGGAATATTGGGTAAACGATGTGATCTACGATGCCGTTTTAAAAGTAGCCGAACAGGTGGTGAATCCCGGTACCGGAGATGGTGGCATTGCCGCGGTGGTGAACCAGTATATTGGCAAATCGGGGATAAAGCTACAGTTGAAAAAGATCCCGCCTCATTCGGTTCAGAAGATACGCTTTCATTATTTTTCTTTAATGGATTATAATAAAGGGACTTTTACTTACAACTATCCGCTGAAAACCTCCGATTTCATTACGTATTATCTCAGTTACCTGAAAGTTAATATCAATATTGAAAGTAAATCGGCCATCACAGGTTACGATTTCCCGGCTTACAACAATTACACCCAGCAGTTGCAAAGCGACAATACGCATTTGAAACTCGAAATGCTTAAAAGCAAAGCCTATCTGGCCTCCGATTTCTCCTTCATTTACAAAATTCAGCAGGACAGTTTGAATCTGGATTTCTATTCCAGCCAGGGCAACAATATGAGAAGCCATTTCGGATTGTTTGTCATGCCCCCTTTAATAGAAATTCCCAGTAAAATTCTGGCCAAACGCATTATCTTTTTGATCGGGAATTCTTCGTCCATGAATGGGTATAAGCTGCAGCAAAGTGTGAGTGCCGTGAGCGACGCACTGGATAGCCTCAAGTCTTTTGACATGTTTAATGTTGTTTTGTATAATTCTGCTGTTACCAACTTTAACAGTACGTTTCTTCCGGCCAACAGTACAAACATAGCTTCGGCCAAATTATTTCTGCAATCTATCTCGGCTCAGGGCGGAAGCGATCTGAATATGGGCCTCACGGCGGCCATGTCCATGGTAAGCGATTCAAACTATCAGAACTGCATTTTAGGCTTTTCGGATGGACATTCTTTGATCAATCCCATCAACCTGGCGGCTTCCAACCAGTTTAAAACAGCCATCTCCTTTGTTGCTATCGGCAGCAATATCGACCGCGAACGACTGGAAATGACGGCAGGGTATAATTATGGTTTCGTAACCTACGTAAACGCAGATGACAATATCAGGGAAAAAGTGCTGGAAGTATTCGGCAAGATCAACGCACCTATCATTAAAAGTGTGGCCATTGATTACAACAAGCCTGATGTGGACTTGCTGGTCCCAACCCCCTATCCTACCATAAATGCCGGTTCTTCGTTTTATGTGGCAGGCAGATACACTACCTCATCACAGACACCGCTAACATTATATGGCAAAGGGATATTGGGTGCTTTAAGCCATAGTTTCCCCGCCATCTACTCAGCCGATACTTCCAATGAATATTACATTCGCTACCTATGGGCCAAGGCCATGATGGACAATCTGGAAAGAAAGATTTTGATCTATGGTGAAGATCCGGTTCTGAAAGATAGCCTGATACACATCAGCCTGCAATACAAAATGAAATGCCGCTACACGGCCTATATTACGGTGGAAGAAGCCGGAGGTTCAACTACCGGAATTGAGACAACCGCAGCTGCGGATGCTAAAAATGATGATATGGTGGTGATGCCTAATCCATTCGGGGATAAAATGATTGTCAGCCTCACTGTCCCAACACAAGATAAATGCGGTACGCGGCTTCTGAAAATTTATTCATCCACAGGCATCTTGCTAAAGGTAATTGACATTTCCGGTATTTCGGAAGGGAAAAATCTGGTGGAAGTCGAATTCTCGGGATTGCCGGTTGGCATATATTTTCTGATCTACCAAAAGGATAATGTCAGGATCAAGACACTAAAGGTGGTTCACATTTAAGGGACGGACTTTAAATATTTGATCAAAGAAATGCAGAAATCCGTAGTACGGCTTCAAACCGTGCTACGGATCTTCTTTTGCAAATCTGTTGAGCGTAGTTTTAAACTACGCTCCGTTGTGCGTAGTTTCCGTTGTGCGTAGTTTCTAACTACGCACCCTTCATCACACCATCCAAACGTAGGGGCGATTCGTGAATCGTCCTCATCATAACAAATCATCTGCGGAAATCTGTTGTGCGAAGTTTGCAACTTCGCACTTAACCACAGTCGGAAAGCGACTCCAAGTCGCGCCCCGACTTACAGTACCACCCACAAAATAATCCCCAAAAAAACTCAGTTAACATTCGGTTGCGAATGCCAAAAAGAATTAGCCCACTGATGTATCTCAAACCCTCTTCCTTATATAGTAAGATTTCGTATCTTTGTCAATTATTTTCTTTATGATTAAACCTTCCGTCTATCGTTACCTGCTTATTGCGATGATACTGCTGCTGCCTGCTTTGGGCATGGGGCAGAATCTGACCAAGATTATGGGCACGGTGATAGACGCCGCCACCAAGGACCCCATTCCCTTTGTGAACGTTTATTTTCCCAACTCCGATGTAGCCACTACCACCGATTTCGACGGCAAGTTCGCCATAGAGACCAAATACCCCAAAGACTCGTTGTACGCGCAGTATATGGGCTATATAAAACAGGCCAAGGTGGTGGTGAAGAACAAATTTCAGAACATTGACTTCGAGCTGAAGCCCCTGGCCTACGAACTGAAGGAGGTGGAGATATTGCCCGGCCTGAATCCCGCCGAGGTGATACTGAAAAAGGTGATACAGAACAAAGACCTAAACAACCGTGAAGCCTTCGATGCTTTTCAGTATGAGGCTTACAACAAGGTGCAGATAGATGCCAACAACTATTCGGAAAAGATCACCCACAACATACTGTTGAAGCCTTTTGCCTTTGTGTTCGAAAACGCCGACACCTCCACCATCAACGGCAAGGTATATCTGCCGGTCTTCTTCACGGAGGTTTTGTCGGATATCTATTATCGTCATCAGCCCAAGACCTACCGCGAGATCATCAAGGCCAGCCGTGCTTCGGGTATGGACAACTCCAACATCTCGCAACTGGTGGGCGATTCGTACCAGAAAGTGAACGTCTACGACAACTACACCCCTCTGTTCGATAAGAACTTTGTGAGCCCCATTGCCAATTTCGGCTTGTCGTACTACAAATACTACCTCATCGACAGCCTGTTCATCAACGGGCAGAAGTGCTACCACATCAAGTTCAAGCCCCGCCGCACCCAGGAACTCACCTGGACGGGCAACATATGGATACACGACACTACCTATGGCGTAGTGAAGGTGGATATGCGCGTGGTGAAAGATGCCAACATCAACATCATCAACGAAATTGTGCTCAATCAGGAATTCAAACTGGTGGA
>CAZNRQ010000372.1:0-4074 GCA_964574845.1 uncultured Bacteroidales bacterium | reverse complement strand
CGAATCTTTTATAAAAGACCAGATTAAAAATTATTGAAAATAAATAAAATTTGTTTTCGACCCCTAGTGCAAATTTTTTTTAATCCAAAATAATAGTTCAGATTTCTGAATAATGAAATATAAGTTTTTTTGTCAACCAGTTCATTAAAACAGAGCAACGATTGCGCAATTCTTCTAGTTAAATTTTCCTGTAATATCAGAAATGTCAAAATTGCCATTAATTTCCTTAACCTCTATTTTTCCATGTAAAATATCAAAAAAGAAATTTCTAATATTAATAAATGATAAAGTAGCTGGTTCTCCATTTTCCTTAACACCTAAATCATAATTTTTAAGTAATTGCGAACCTAAACTTGCAGCGGTAAGTAAGAAATGATTTTGGAACTTATCAAAATCAAGCAAATCCGCTGCCAATACCTTTCCAACAACAGTATAACTGCGAATAGTTTTCTGTGTTTCTTCATTTGTAAGCGTTGTTTTAACTTCATCCGTTTCAAGATTCATCTCAATTTTACCCGAATTCGCAGACTGAACCGAACCTTTATACAAAGAACCAAGGTCTGCCAAACTAAGATTGTATAATTTCGTTCCAGGAATTGTCATAATCTTTTCGATAGTAAATGCACTGGGAAGCAACAACCATACCTGCTGTGCTACCTTAACTGAAGGACTATTAAAGGTCCCAACAATAGAATTGGTAATATCAATGTTCAAAGTTGCAAATACCCCTCCAATTACAACACAATTTTGCAATATTATTTCATCAGCATAAATACTTCCTGCAACGAAAGCGTTATAAAGCGTAACGCTTTTAGCATTTATGTCAGAAAAGAACATTAGATTGCAGTTTTGCGCTCTAGAAACTATTGAATTTGCAGATCCAACACTTTTTTGGAAAACAACATTTCCGGTTGCTTCACTATTTACATACATTTCAAGCTGAGTAAATACTGCCCCCTTAATTTCAGAATCTCCTTGTTGGATTTCCAATTTATGTGCATAAACAGCTCCTTCAACTATTGAGTTTCCTTGAATAGTAATAGTTCTATCAAGTTCAACAATTTTTTCCGGCAAAATAGAGCCTTTTACTAAATTGTCTTTTAATTGGATATTGGTTTCGTTAAAGCGAAGTTCTTTTAATTCTTTCATGATTAATATGGTTATAATTTAAAATTAACTGCATTTATTGTACCTAGATTCGCAATTTTTAGGATCATTTCCCTCACACGAATGGAATGTTGATCATTTGAATGCGAATTATTACTGAGTTCTGTTGTAAAATACAAACGAATATTCATCAGGTCTTCTTGTGAAATTGTCCCCCATGATATTGCATTAGAAGAAAATTTTTCGATCAGAATATTCTTCTTTATTTTGTCATTCTGTAAGGATAAATATCCTGCGTTGAATATACTTTTGTCAATTTGACGATTATCATTGGTTGTCTCAATAAAACAAACAGGAGCATATATTGAGGAAGAAATGTTTTCATTTAGCATGCTCTGCCGAACTGTAGTATTTAGTTTATTCTGTTGAAAAAGAAACAATCTGGTTTTATTTAGTGTGTCTAATGCTCTTTTTTTTGCAATAGAACCACAAATTTTTGATTGTAAGTCACCGCTTTCCGAACCAAACACAGCAACCGTATTTACCAAATCATTATCTGAAGTTCTTATTTTTTGATTGTCGGTTTCCTTTTTAAAAACAAATGCTGCCTTATCCAATTCATAAATCCTATTTGACAATTCATAATTGAGATCTTCAAATATTTTTACATACCTGCTTGATATTCTGTTAAAATCACCTTCCATTTGCACCTTCTTTGCAAGGCATGATTTTGCCAACTCCTTAAGATGCATTAAATGGGCATCAATGTTTTGAGAAAGTTCAGCAACTTGTTGGCTAATCTCAGATCGAATATAACTAAAAAAACCACCGATAATTGCATCTGCTACTTTTCTTGAATTTACTTCCTTTGAAACAATTTCTGCACTCTCAGTAGCAATAATTGCTGCTGTTAATAAATCTACATTATTGTCACAATGCTGTACACTCTGATCAAAGGCATTTGTATCCACATGTATATTCACATCAACAGGAATTTCTACAGTAAAAGAAGTGCTTCCCCCATTTTGGGAGGCAGGATATGAAACACTGACTGTTTTTTGAACAGTTTCGCTATATCTTCTTGTATAACTCATATCATTACATTTAAACAGTTTGATAATTATTAGATTGAAGCATCTGCAGCGACAAATCCTTTATCTTCGATGATTTAGGAGAAGAAGATAGTAGTTTACTATACTCCATAATAATTTCTTTCGAAACTATTGTATTTGGACCCCATTCCATATTGGGAAATTCATTGTAAGCCATGTTTTTAATAGCAGACTTTGCTTGACTATTTATTAGATTATCAGTAAGAATGATTTCGATGTTTTTATGTTCTGACCCGTCTCTATTGCATTCACATACCGCAATTGGCATATAAAACATTCCGGCACTCGCAATACTATCGTCACTAATCAATATCTGATCCGTTAAAATCTTCTGAACATTCATTTCATGGATGAAACATTTCATTGAGTTGATAACATTTCGCCCTTTTTCTTTCACATTGGAAGCAACTATCTTCTGACTAACGGATATAGATTCTAATTGAGTAATTGGAATTGTAGCCGTTAAGTACTTTGTTCTGTTTGAAACTTTGTCTACCTCCTTACGAGCAAAATCTATCGTTGGTTTATCGAGCTCAAAAACCCTGTTCTTCAAATTAGTATTGAGACCGTTAAAAAGCTTGATATATCTCCCTGAGATCATATTGTAATCTCTATGCATTCTGTTTTTAATATTTAACAGGGCATTTTTTTGCTGATTTAGTTGCATGAAATGTGAATCGACTTCGCTTTTCAATTTTGCAAGTTTCTGCGAAATTTGAGACCGTATCAGAGAATAGAATCCTTTATTAACATTATCACACACATGGTCGGCAGCTCTCACCTCGGCAGCTATTACTGCTGTTTGCATTGCAACCACTGCCCCTGTTGTAACATTTACATGTTGTGAAACACTAATCAATTCCTCAGCCATCGGCCTTGTATCAACCGTATAATTAAATGTAGCCATAATCCATACTTTTGTTTTAGATTAATAATTGTTTTTTTATTCTTTTAATCCTTATCATCTTCTGATACAGGAGTCCCGCAATTCTCACAAAAACTACTTCCTTCTTCAAGCGGGGTATTGCAATTAGAACAATGTTTAACATCCTGGGATTCATTAATGTCATTTTCTTCTTCACCTTCTATTTCATCTTTCACGTTGGCTCCACAATTCTCACAAAATCTGCTTTCAAGGTCAAGAGGCATATTGCATTCTGCACAGAGATTTTGATCTTTTGAAATTTCAGGATTCTCGACTTCAATCTTATCTGTTCCATTTTCAATCCCTGTATTACTATGAAATTCCTGCTCACCAGAATTTAAGACTTCATTTTTTTCATCAAAATCTATACCCTTATCCTTATTTGTCAGATCATCAAAAATCAACTCGTCAGATGACAAATCTTCATCAAGCTCACGTAATGCATTTTTAGCAATACTAGGTAGGTTTAAAGACATATGCTCGTAAGTAACATTTTCTATGCTCGGAACAGGCGGCATTTCTGAATCTTTCGCAAAAAGGGGATTAACGGAAATTAAGGGCTTTCTTCTTTCGTCTAATTCATGTAATTCATTAGCAGCAACCGCAGTGTCTTTTGAATTTCCATCACGAAGTAATGCGTCATAGTAATCAATATGCTCAAATTTCTCTGCCTTTAGATCGATATCTTCTTTAAGACGCTCCATGTAATTTTCAAAATCCAGTTGTACATTTTGAAATTCCTTTGATTGTAATTCAAATGCTGCAAAGACTTCAGCAGAATTATTATTAGCTGTTACCACCGTAGAGTCTAAAGAACCATCCGATTTTTGCATACTATCTTCAGTGTTTTTTAATGACATCATCGTATTATATGCCGCTATATAATCACGCAAACTTGCGCGCATTAAATTTATCAAATCTGCACTTTCT
>CAZNRQ010000371.1:0-4079 GCA_964574845.1 uncultured Bacteroidales bacterium | reverse complement strand
ATTTTATACGGAAATAGCATTCCTAATAAATACTCTCTGGATGATGACCTTGTCACAGCCAACAATGAGATTGTCAAAAAAGGAGTTTCTGGTATTCCGAAGATCTTTACCACTCTTTATCAAAACCTTGACAACTTCAAATATGAATACCGCCCGATCGTAAAACTCACTTATGCTATAGAAAATGAAATTTTTGGAAGCAATCCGGAAGTAAGCCATTTTTTTAATATCCTCTTGTATTTTTTATCTTCAGTTCTACTTTTTTTTATTCTTCAGAAAATATTTCCCAATATCCATATTCTGTTTTCAGTTATTGTGGTTACTTTATTCATTGCTCATCCAATTCACACAGAAGTAGTTGCCAGCCTAAAAAATCGTGATGAGATATTAAGTTTTATTTTCTCACTATTAACGCTATTTTACACAATAAAACTGGGTGAAACTAAAAAAAAAGTGTATTTTTTTCCAATAGTAGTATTCTTCCTTGTTGCTTTGCTATCAAAACAAAGTGCCATGGTCTATGCAGCCGTCTGTCCGATGGTATTGTTATTTCTCCCTAAAAAGACAAATATCAAATCGATTTTAATTCTGTTTTCCTTACTGGTAGCAGCCTATTTAATGATGAAACTGATCGAAAAAGGGTTAATAAGTAAAAACGTTCGAGACAAATTCTTTTGGGACAATCCTCTGTATTTCTACAAATCATATGCTATCAGATCGGCGACCGGAATGATGACTTTGCTCTTTTATGCTAAAATATTAATCTTCCCCCACCCCCTTCTGTTCTATTATGGGTACGATATGATACCCATTTCGAACTGGAATAACATCTGGATAATTTTGATACTGCTATTACATCTGGCATTATTTGTCTTTGCGGTTTATTTATTCAGAAAGAAAAATCCAATTGGTTTTGGTATATTATACTATCTCATTGCCATATCAATGTTTACCAATATCGTCCGCTCTGCAGCTGGAATAGTGGCTGAAAGATATGCTTATTCAGCAGTTCTTGGCTTTTGCATTGTTATTGCCGGTATTTTGTTTGCCATCTTCAAAGTCATCCATGTGAAAGAGATCAGCAGAAGTAAGAAACTGATAATGGGCATACTGGTCTTTCTGATCCTGCTTCCATATTCCTACAAAACTATTTCCAGAAATACAGATTGGAAAGATTACAACGCCTTGTATGCTCATGATATTAAGTACCTCGAAAAATCTGCAAAAGCCAACGAACTGTATGCTTCGGAGCTGGACCGTCAGGTGAATGAAGACATGCTCAAGACAAAAGATCTTGACAAAAACATGCCAAAGATCAAATTGTGCATCAAGCATTTTGAGCAATCGCTTAAAATCGACAGCAGTAATTCCATGGCCAATAATAATCTGGGGTTGATCTACTTTGTTTTGTTTAGGGACAATAAAAAAGCACTTACTTATTTTAAAAAGTCCATACAATTCGATCCGGAATATGGTCGGGGGAATTTCAATATGGCTCTGGTTTATGAAAACAGCAAAGACTTTGATTCAGCCATAGTTTACTATCAAAAGGTAAATAAAATTGATCCCGGAAATCAAAATGCATTTATAAATCAAGCCAACATCTATTTTAACGAGAAGCATGATCTGGACAAGGCTATTGAAATTTCGAAAAAGTTCAGTGAGACTGACCCTGAGAATGCCCTGCCCTACATTAATATAGGAACCTATTATCTTCATAGTTCCGACACCGTTTCATGCCTGAAATACTTTGACATGGCGGCTGAAAAACCCAATATAGATGCTAAATTCCTCAAAGCATTAAGTCAGATTTATGCCAGCAGAGGACAAAATGACAAAGCGGCCTATTACAGCCAAAAAGCACAAAGTGTCAGATTGGAAAAGAAATCAAAAAAGAATCTGAACTGAGGAGCATGATCCACTAAACGACTCATTATATAATCCTTACCTTTTAAATCTTTCATTAAAGCAATCTGTTATTTAAATTACTTCTAAATAGTGGCAGGATTATTGATGTTATTTTAGAAAGAAAAAATATGAAAACTTTAATGACAAGTCTGCTGGTCCTGCTATTCACCGGAATGCTGGCAGCACAAAATAACAATGGATTTTATGATCTGAAAAGCAAAACCATTGATGGGGAAACTTTTCTGTTTTCTTCCTTAAAAGGTAAGAAGGTACTGATCGTGAATACTGCTTCAAAATGTGGCAATACTCCTCAATACAAGGATCTGGAAGCCCTTTATAATAAATATAAAGACAACAATTTCATTATTCTGGGGTTTCCTGAAAATAACTTTATGGGACAGGAACCGGGCACTAATTCAGAGATTAAGGAATTCTGCACTAAAAACTATGGGGTTACTTTTCCCATGATGTCGAAGATATCTGTCAAAGGTGATGACATGGACCCAATCTATGAATGGCTGACTTTAAAAGCTAAGAACGGTGTGATGGATTCGAAGGTAAAGTGGAACTTTCAGAAATATATGATTGATGAGAAAGGCAACTTAGTGGGTGTTGTTGATCCCGGAGAAAAACCTGATTCAGAAAAGATACTGAATTGGATCAATGGGAAGCAATAAATTCGGGATTGGCCAGATCAGCTTTGTTATAGGTCAGCAGGTCGGAACTTCCCTCTATTCTGACTTTAGCCCCTGCGTTCCTAATAATGGCATCGCCTGCGGCTATGTCCCATTCCATGGTACGTCCAAAACGGGGATACTCATGTGCACTGCCTTCTGCAATGGCACATAGTTTCAACGAACTGCCTTTACTAATAAAAACCTTTTCTCCCTTATTTTTCTTTAGGTATCTGCGGGTCTTCATATTGATGTGCGAACGGCTCACTACATAAGTGTAAGTATCTGTGGTGATGTCCGGCAGTTTGGTACTTGCACTGATTATATCATCTATTATCAGATGCTCCTTAATAAGGGAAGATGCCTTATCCAACCTGAAAGAACCCATTCCCTCAGAAGCAAAATACAGGGTATCCCAGGCCGGGGCATAAATGACCCCCATTATTGGGATGCTTTTATAAATCAGGGCAATGTTAACTGTAAAATCTGTTCGATGAGAGATAAATTCCTTGGTACCGTCCAAAGGATCAATCAACCAGCAATAATCCCATTGGGTGCGTTCTTCAAAAGGCGCAATGGATGACTCTTCGCTGATGAAAGGTATGGCAAATGGTTCTAGTCGTTGGATGATAGTTTCATTGGCCAGCTTGTCGGCATTGGTCACCGGGGTCAGGTTACGTTTGATACTAACCTTTATTTTGGTATCGTAGATATCCATGATCTGAAATCCAGCTTCAATGGAAGCATGGATGGAGGTTAACAAGAGCGTTTGCAGTTCGACTTTACTCTTTTCCATCAATTTCGAGATCGAGCTTCATTTTTATGTAAACAATAGCACCATCGCTCACTAAAATGGAGTAGGCAAATGGTTTTTCTGATTTGGCTCTCTTCTGTATTTCCAGAGTCAGACGGCTGCTTAGCTGAGGAATGACCATGTTCATAAATTTGATCTCGTCAGCCGCTTCGATCTTGAATTTCTTTTGTTGCCAATGCTCTATCACCTCGCGTATCATCTGTATAAGAAAAACTCCGGGGACAACCGGGTTGCCTGGAAAATGTCCTTCAAAAACTGCATGGTCTTTATTAATCAAAACTTCGATCAGGGTCTTTTCGTCCTGCGCGGTGATCTTGTCTATAGTAAAGAAATTGTCTAATAACATAGTAAAAATTTATTTGATGCTGAACTTAGCGTCGTCAACTCCTTCGTTGATCTTGCAGCCTGTGAATTCTAATTCGGTCTTGTCGCCAGATAACTCAATCATAACTACCCTGGAAACTGAAAATAGTTTTTTATCAAAATACAATTGTATGCCCTTGAATACCTTCTTTAATTCTTTGGTAAGCGGAAGCAGAACGACTTTATAGCTTGATTCATTTTCGAAATATTTGCAGGAGAATTCGCTTTTCTTATCGTAAATATCGCCCTGAAGCAATTTCCCTAATCCCGAACTCAAAGCCACGAATGACTTGCTGGATGTCATTTCGAAAGATCTGGTT
>CAZNRQ010000370.1:0-4085 GCA_964574845.1 uncultured Bacteroidales bacterium | reverse complement strand
AGTGTATAGATTTTATCTTTGTCTCCAAACTCGAAGTGATCTCCTGTACCCATATTGACGACAAGCGCAACGACAACCTCTGCATTTCGGACCATTATCCGGTGATGGTTGAGTTGGTGTTTTATAGCAGGAAATGAAAAAGGCTTGCCACAACTAAGGCAAGCCTTTTTCATTTTAATACACAATCCTATTCCTTTATAAACTTCCTTACTACACTACCTTCCTTTGTGGTGAGTTTGATAAAATACATGCCTTGAGCTAATGCACTAATATCCAGTTGAGGGGTTATTAGTTTTGGGGTGAGTATGAGTTTGCCGCTAATGTCGTAGACCTCTGCAATAGCATTAGCAGCAATACCAACAATATTTAAGGTGTTGTTAGCAGGGTTTGGAAAAATACTAACCAATTGCTGCTGATCTTCATTCTGCTCAATACCAATTGAACTACCGCAAGAGTCAATATAACTACCACCTATCCATTTGGCAAAGCGCATAATACTATCTCCATCAATTGTCCAAAAACCACCACCTATAAATAAAGTATCATGGTAAAAATCTAATGTATTAATTACGTTATTAAAATTAGAACCAAATCCGCACCATTTTGTTCCATCCCAACGGGCAATATGGTCTGCAGGAATACCTCCTGCATGTTCAAAAGTCCCACAGGCATATAATGTGTCATTATGTACTCTAATATCCTTTACTATATCGTCGGTTCCACCAATCATATCAATCCATTGTGACCCATCCCATGAGGAGATATTATCGCCAGGATTCCCGGGATATTGATTACTTGTAAACATACCTGCAACAATTAAGCGGCCATGATAAACAAGCATTTTATTTAAACTTATCATGCTACCTCTGATGCCATTTCCTACACTTACCCAATTAGAACCATCCCATTTTATGATATTGTAAATATCCATGGATGTGTTGTAAAAATTACCGCATGCATATATTTCGTTTTGGTAATACTCAATATCAGAAATCCAATTAGGACTCATTTGAATAGGTATATTGATAGAGGGTAAATTATGTACTTCGCTCCAATGATTTCCATCGAATTTAGCCAAGCTATGTGCTTTAATTCCCGCGATACTATCAAATATGCCAAGCAGATAAAGTGTATCATTTATGATTTTAAAACCCAGTCCAATGCCCATTCCACCTGATCTGTCTTTAAGTCCTGAATTAAAATTATTCCAATTACTGCCATCCCACATCGTTATACCATTGACAATTTTGTTCCCTGCTTTCACAAAAGAACCAGTTAAAAAAATATTATTTTTGTACCTTATAATACCAGTAGGACTACCAATATTACCTGTTAAATTCATTGTTATACAATCCCAAGCAATTCCGCATCCTAAGGTAGTCATATTATGCCCGTTCCATTTTGCTATTCCGACTAAAGTGTCTGTATTATAATAATAAAAGCCACCACCTATGAATAGCTCATCAGAAACAGTATCTTCATAAAAAGAAAGAATCCCATTATCAAAATTTCCCATTTCTGCCCAATGTTGGGCAGAAGTAGAAACTGAAATGATAAAACTGAAAAGAAAAATGAGTTTTTTCATACCCTAATATTTAATAAATTTACCAATTTGAGTTTTATTATCATTTTGAATTTTAAAAATGTAACATCCACTTTCAAGTTGCTCGGTATTAATATTTATCTTATTTGTGTTTTCTATGACATCTGAATGAATTACCGCACCTATCATATTCACCACTTCATATTTTCCATGTTTAATGAAGGGAAATTCTATTGTAATTGCGCCGTCATCTATTGGATTAGGGAAAAGAAGTAATTCCGATTCAGATTTCTCGTTTTCATTTATCCCGACCCCTATACTCGATAATGCAAATCTAGATATAAAAACATTATGTGCATAGTTTGAATAGCCTGCCTTAAAAATATAAGCTCCATTCCCTGGATCGGCCCATGGAAAAGTATTGTTAGTAAAGGATGGATTATATCCACATCCAGAATACCCTGTAATCGTAAGGTCCTGTGTACCGTAAGTAGTTATTGCCCCACACCAATCGGAAAAATATGGATAGTCCAATACCGAATAAATGTTTGTACCATCCGTACCAAAGTAGGTTGCCCAGACCAAATTATTAATTGGATTAAAGCTTAGAATATAGGTGTCGGTTATTCCATCATCATTTCCCCCTTCAAAAATATCTTTATAATAAGCTCCAGTTGGAGTTGATTGAACTGTTGGTATACCATCCAACCCCGTACCAAGCAAGTACGAATTACCTGAATTATCGGTGGTGATATCAATAGTTTTTTTCTGGGGATTAACAAAGGTGGGAGGTCCAATAAAATTCCATAAGCTAGGATACCATGAATAGATATTGGTTCTGCCAGGATAAAGTGATGACCAAATAAGATTATTACTTGTTATATCGAATCGTGCCAAATAAAGTTGGTCTTCCGGAGCATAATTTGCATAACCACCATTAGCATTGCAAACAGGCACATACGGGCCGTTTAATGGGTCTGGAGAAATTGGGTTACAAGTCGATAAACCTGTTGCTCCATTTGAGTATCCAGCAACATAAAAATCATTATTTCTTGCTGTGACGGTTTGAAATTCTGTAATATTGCTCATTGTTGTTGACCACGCTTGTTGACCACTTGCATAAAATCTACTTATAAATCCGACAGGACCTGGTACTGCTTGAAAAAAGTCAGTACTACCCTGATTATCGAATAAAGGAAAATTATGATCCGATCTCACATTCCCATCATAAGGAGGAGTAGGATTTGGACTCAAATTTTTTTCAGTGTAACCAACAAGAAAAATGTTTGACATGTTTTTATTATTACCTTTTGAACAGGTAATTTCATATGCATAATCTTTAGCATTACTGCCATAAAAAGTGCTCCAATCCAAATTATTTGCATTATCAAATTTTGTAATAAATATGTCCTGATTACCATCATTAAAATTTTGAAAAAATGTCGTACCTGAAGAAGGAGTTGGATTACAAAGTGGAAATTGAGTGCCAGTAGTTGCCAGACAATAATTTTCTTGAGCAACTATACTTGTTGTGTTTCCAGTAATAAACACTGAACCATCACCATCCATAGTTATACTTTGACCGATGTCATCACCAGCCCCTCCAACATATGAAGACCAAACTATATGACCATTTATCGGTTCGATTCTTACAACAAATGCGTCAATATTTCCAGAATTTGTCTCTTTATAATATGAACCATTATTTGGATTTGAAAAAGGTAAAATAGGAATTCGCCCAATACCATTGCTAGTTGAATGACCCGTTGCATATATTCTTTGGTTGTTAAACACAACACTTTGAATAGCATCATAACCTGTTCCACCAAAAAATGTAGCCCAATGAAAAACACCTGGTTCATAAAACTTTAAAATAAATCCATCCATATCTCCTCCAAAACCTAGTGGTTGATTGACCCCTACGTTAACAGGAAAGTTTGCTGATTCAGTTTTTCCGACAACAGCTATATTGCCATTGTTTGGATCCGTATCGATATCTAAACCTAAATTATTTAAGTCGGAAACTAATCCGTAATTTGTACTCCAAGTCAGATTTCCATTTTGAGTTAATAATAATTGTGAGCTATGCCCTCCATCCACCTGTATTACCAATGACTTGGTATTGTCATAACTACCAATATTAAAACCATAGGTACTGCCACCACCAGTTAATTGCCAATCGGCTGTCCAGTTGGTAATTGGAATAATATTATTTGAACCGTCCAACTGATACGCAGTTGGTTGTTCATAACTTATGCTTCCTATACTGCTGTTAATCGTCAGTACATTAGTTGCGCTATCTATACTAACAGAAGATGCCCCATCAAATTCTAAATTAATATTACCTGGATTGCCTCCTGGTTTTATAATATAATAGTATTTTGACCCGTTTTGATTGCTGCTGTAAATCAAATCAATATTAGGGTATAAATCAGTGGTGACAAGTTTACTGTTTCCTCTTACTTCTGTCACTCCTTGTGGGCAATGGTGGATATTCCGCGCAAAGTAGACCACCTATTCCGCAGCAAACTGGTCCACCAAA
>CAZNRQ010000369.1:3143-4086 GCA_964574845.1 uncultured Bacteroidales bacterium | reverse complement strand
ATCAATAACGATTATTTCCTTCCCGAAAAATCTATCGACGGTGTGAACTTTTATGAAATGACTAAGGTGACCGCTGCCGGAAATAGCAACACTATTTTAAACTACAGCCAGGAAGATGATGCCCCTATAGCTCCGGTTACTTATTATAAACTGAAGCAGGTAGACTTCGACGGACAATACACCTATTCGGACATCATAGCCATCGAAAGACCCAACGGCGACGATGTTTCCAATTCTGTTAAAATATATCCTAACCCGGCAACTACCCTGATTCATATTGAAGATTTCAGCCTACAGGAAAGTGCTGTCCAAATCACCATTATGGATATGTTCAATCAGGTGGTGATGCTTAAGGACGAAACCCTGCATATTGGTATGAACACATTAACTTACGACATCAGTCCTTTTGCCAAAGGAGTTTATTTTGTGCATGTCAAAAGTGCTGCTACAGGAAATTCGGTTATGAAACGTTTTGTGAAGAAATAATCGCAATTCTCGTAAAAAGAAAGAGGCGGCCCGATAAGGTCGCCTCTTTTGTTTTAGCTGCATCAGCTATCAATAATTCTCTTCGCGCATCTGCATGAATGCCTTGGGATGCAGGCAGGCAGGGCAATTCTCAAGGGCTTTTTCCGATTCGTAGACATAGCCGCAGTTGAGGCATTTCCACCAAACCTTGCCGTCTTTCATAAATACTTTGTCTTCCGACACATTTTGCAACAGCTTCAGATAACGGCGCTCGTGCTCCGCTTCCACTTTAGCAATCATTTTGAAAGCTGCAGCCACATCCATAAATCCTTCTTCTTTGGCGATTTCGGCAAATGCGGGATACAATTCGGTCCATTCCTCATGCTCGCCTTCGGCAGCAGCTTTCAGATTTTCTTTGGTTGTGCCTATGATTCCGGCCGGATACATGGCTGTAATCTCAACTCCGCCGCCTTCCAGA
>CAZNRQ010000369.1:0-3133 GCA_964574845.1 uncultured Bacteroidales bacterium | reverse complement strand
AAAATTGAAAAAACGTTTGGCATGTTCCTTTTCCTGCAAAGAGGTTTCCATAAAAATAGCAGCAATCTGCTCGAAGCCTTCTTTTTTGGCCTGTGAGGCAAAAAATTCGTAGCGGTTGCGTGCCTGCGATTCGCCGGCAAAGGCTTTTAGCAGGTTTTGTTCGGTAAGTGTACCTTTTAATGATTTTGTCATAATATGGTTATTTGGTTAAAGTTATCTGAAAAATTCTTTTTCGGCGCCACACAAAGGACATTGGTATTCGGCGGGCAAATCGGCAAATTTAGTCTCTTCGTCCGACTCATTATATATATAGCCGCAAACTTCGCACTTATATTCGGCCGTCGCGGCGGAATGAGCCGCAGCATTCAGCTTCGAAAGATCGACGAAGGTAGGAGCATTTTTGGGCGACAGGCCCTTCTTCACCTCGCGGTAATACTGATAGGTGATGGGATCGAGCGCGGCATTGATAAATTCGGAATGAAGCAGGGTGCCAATAAACATGAGGTGAGTGCCAACGTCAATAGATCTACTGACGCGGCATTCGAGAAACGAAAGGCTATGATCAGTCACCACTGGCACGCCATTAGCGGTGTAAATAATGTTGCGATCTTTTAATTTATTGGTGTCGCGGCCGCTTTTGTATCCGAAATCAGAGAAAATATCCGTAGGAGTGTTGGTTTCGAGAATACTGATGGCAAAATATCCCGTATCGGTGATGATTCCCGAGGTGAAATTATTTTTATTGCAGCAAATGGCAAACTGGGGAGGTTCGGCGGTAATCTGGAATACTGTGTTCGAAATAAACCCGTTGCCATGCTCCCTGTTGCCCGAGCTAACGATATATAAACCGTAGGAAATCCCGTATAATGCTTCGTAATTTATCATTACTGCTATTTTTAATGTTGCAACATAGGCTGCAATATTCCGATGATAAATGTAGATAAAAAAATGTTCGATTGATACAAAGATTCATAAAAATTTATTCCCCCTCACCTGGTAATAAAGTGAAAATTATTAGTTATTTACGGCAAACAACCAGCTCTGTAGTTGGTAAAAAATGTAAGCTTCTTATCGCTTCATTTCAGCAACCCCTCTACCCTTTCCGGCGATTTGCCAAATATCCTGCAATACCCGAAAATACTCAGAAAATTTTGGTTGCGTCGAACTATTTTTTAGTAACGCCAGAAGTTCATCTGGTATCAACCAAATTATTTCAGGATGCATCTGAAATTAATTAAGCATCATCGGTCATCAACAAGGTAGCAAGTCTGCTTTTTCAGGTATCATCAATTCATAAAATAGTATCATCAAAAAAATAAATAGTCACAATGAATCAAAAGTAAGCAACAGCTTTAATAACCTATTGGTGAAGTGAATTATTAATTAATTCGGCAGATTAAAAATAAATTAATAGAGGATTTATTTGTTAACTTTTACATTTTAATAAAAAAAGTAACACAAAACTTGACATCTGCCTTTCGGATTTTGTATCTTTGCGTAAAGCAAAAATTAATTTGTTATGAGAAAAACTATTGTAAAACCAGAATATAGGATGTCTTTGCCTGATTTATCAATTCTCAAAGACAAAGTACAGTTATTAATCGCCCGCGATGGAGGCATATTAAGCAATTATGGTATTGATAACGCAACAGTTACATTTCTTACAGATACCAACCATCAATTGATGTCGCTGCCATCGGATGTGTATCTGAAAGGGCAGGTAAGCGTAGCCACCGAAAAACGCGACCTATCAGCCGACCACATTAAGGTAGCCATACGCGATATTATGCTTCGCCCGAAGCTGAAATTCGGCGAAAACTCAGCTGAATATCGCTCGTTTGGCACAGTAGGCATGGACAAACTGGACCCAGCTCATTTATATTTTTGCGCATCAACCGTTGCTCAGGTAGCAACCTTGTATCTCACCGAACTCGGCCCAGTGGGCCTTACCCAAGCCATCATTGATGATCTGACTGACCTCAATACCACTTTTCATCAACAAATTGTGGACAAAATAAAAGCTGTAGCCCTACGCGACACCTACACCGAAAAACGCATCACCCTGGCCAACATGCTGTACAACCGTGTTGTACAGGTATGCGAAGTGGGCAAAACTTACTGGTTCGACAAGAGCGAAGCCAACTACAACGATTACGTTATATACAACACCCCCGATATGAAAAAACCCGAGCCCGGTCAGTACGGTTCGGCTCATGGCAGCATGCTGCGCAGCGACAACAAGGAATGTCCTGAAAATTCGCAGGTATTTATCGATGGTGTCGAAGCCCCTATTATCCCCGACGAAAATGGCGATTGGGAAATGGATATGATTCCCGTGGGCAAGCGGAAAATAAGCGCTACGGGCGACGAATGCAAAGACTTTTCCGACGAGATTGAGATACTGCCCAATGAGGATATAGAATACGATATACTGATGGATGAGACCGATGCGGTTCAACCCGCATAAATGGGCATCCATAGTTTGCTTAAGAACGTTTTTTTCTGCCTATTAATATAATGTATCAACTGTTCGCATCATTGATGCCATATTGCGCTATCAGAAGTCGCTACACATTCGGGGCATTGAAAGAAAAAACATTAATTATAGGAGATAAAATTTCCCTTGCAATAAAAAGTGTCCATGAAGAATTGCATTTTGGAATAAATATTTTTTTATATTTGCACAACTTAAAACAAAAAAAATGAAAACAAACAGACATTTCGACGTTGCCAAAGTTGAGTACGTTGCTCGTAAATTCAAAGTCGCAGTTCATCCTGATCGATTTAGGCTGCTCCAATTATTAGAAGAGAAAAAAGAACTGAATGTCACTCAGATCTATCAGGCACTTGAACTGAAACAGGCCGAAACTTCGCACCATACTACTATGATGCTCGAGTACGGTATTCTGAAAAAAGTGAGGCGTGGCAAAGAAAGTATTTATTCGATCAACGATGGCGTTATCGAAAAGATAATGGAGTATACGGAAATACTTGTCAAACGGAGCTAAGCGACTAAAACCTTCTATTCAAAAATCTCGTATTTCTCTGCTTCGCCGGCCGCCTTCAGAAGGCGGTTGATTTCTTTTTTCAATTCAATCATTTTAATTTCGCGGTCGACAAAATAGCTGTTCAT
>CAZNRQ010000368.1:0-4087 GCA_964574845.1 uncultured Bacteroidales bacterium | reverse complement strand
GAGTGGACCACTTTGTCGCGGAATTACTGGACCAGTTTGCGCGGAATTTCCAAATACGGCCGTAAATCGTCGTAATTATTGAATTACAGATTATTATGAAAAAATCGTAAACATGCATAAACGGCCGTTTACGGCCGTTTTTTTTTCACTTTAGAACAAAAAGAAAAAGCAGGATCAAAAAAATGAGCCCTAATTTTAATGATAAATGAATACAGTGCTGCATGGTAATTCGCCTTTACAAACCAATATTTTATTTATTTCTCAATAAAATTTTGTGGTTGGGCAAGGAGATATTTTATCGATATCACGATAAAATAAAATGCAGAATTTTGATTTGGTAAAAACGTGAATTTTTAAAAAAACGAAGAAAATGATCAAATAATGATTAATAGAATTAAAATCATTGGGTCAAATGATCAAAGAGTTTTAGGAAAAAGATCTTTTGCTTATGCAAAAGAATACCTACCCCATTTATGGGAATAAAATTGAGAATTATAAAATCGTCAAGAAACTAAACAGAACCTGACTCTCTAATTCTCTTTTTTTGAATAATAATTGAAGGAACTCGCAACAAACTTGTAAGAATGCACCATTCCTATTACCATAAAGGTAACCCCTACAATTCCAAAAATCCAATGGGAAGTCTTGGGTTTATATGGGATATGTGGTTTGGGAACGTGTTGTAATGGAGTTCCGAACAGTTTTTGAACATCTGTGTAATTCATAATTATAGATTTTTAGGGTTGTTATAATAAATAAGAGCTACGTTATGGTCTAATAAATATATCTTGAAATCTCCAAATACAAGATAATGCGAACCATATTTGTCATTGATGTTATGAAGTTTCGCTTTTGCTGTGTAAGATGAGAAGTCGAATCCCAAATTTATCAGCTGGCTTAACGTGAATTTAGAGCCTTTGACAGGATCGATTTGAAGGGTATTAAGTACTTCTAAGTTTTTTTCTAATACTTTCTGTTGATTTAACAAGTGTTCAGAATTAATTTCCTCCTTATGCACAATATCCTGCATTGTATCAGTTTCAGAATTAACTTCCAAATTGCTAACTTTATTTTGATGTGTTCTTTCGCCGAGTTTTTTATATTCCCTCAAATAATTGTAATGTCGGTCAGCGCATTTGTCAGAGCAGTAGTCACGACCTTTGTTTCTTACCATATGAGGCCGTTTGCAATTGGGACATACTCTATATCTGTCACTTAGAGGGTTGAGAACACTTTCTGCAAGTTCAAGACCGATTTTATTTTTATCACTTTTCATTTTTTTTGTTTTAAAATTTGTGCAAAATTAAATAATAAGTTGTATCTTTGCCATTTTATTTTAAATAAAATTACTAATTCACGATTAAGTTATTTAAACATTACATTAATTGGATATTATGAAACAAGTTAATTTCGACAACTTCATAGGCATTAAAGACATTATGGCAATTCCTGATCTAATAGAAAATCTAATAGAGCCGAGATTCACTTTAAAGGATTTTCAGGATAAGGGAATAAATTCAAGAACATTATTCCATTGGAATAAAGAAAATTTAGTTTGGAGGTATCAAATTACGTCCGAAGATCGATCCTGGAATAGATTCAGTTTTCTCGAATTTATTTGGCTTAAAATTGTTATTATTTTGAGGGATTATGGTATTTCCTTTAAGATAATAAAGAATTTTAAAGAAAGTATCACTGCGGCGGAGCCACTTAAGAGAATGATTAAAAGTCTTCCCAATATTGATTCACTTGTCAGCCTTATACCTGATGAAATTAAGGACGATTTTTTGAACTGGATTAATAGCGATGAGGAAAATAACGAATCGTTATCACAAAGCATTGGCGTGCCAAACTTTCTCATACTTATAGCAGCCGAAATTATCAATCGGGAAAATATTCAAATTCTTGTAAATAATAAGGGGGAATACATGCCTTATGTTTTTGCTAAACATAAAGAGCTGATTGAACAAGAGGAATATAAAGAATTTTTGATGAACTCCTATTTTTCGATTTCACTATATGAAGTATTGAAGGATTTTGTAAGCGCCAAAAACAGGCTTGAAATATCCGGGAAGCTTGAAATACTTTCTCCTCGTGAAGTTCAGATTATCGATGTAATTAGGAATTCTAAAAACTTAAAGAGTGTAAAGATTCGGTTCGGTCCAAATAATGAAATGGACTTGATCGAACAAACAACTGTTCAAAAGTTAAGTACTGAAAGCCGATTGATGGAGATTATCATGAAAAACGGTTATCAGAATATTGAAATCACAACTGAAAATGGAAAAATAATTAAGTGCTTAAATACAAAAAAAATAAAGGCGGAACGTACTGAATAAGTCAGGCCATTTTATTCGGAATGCCTAACATATCAGATGGGGGCATGAAAGAATTAAAATTATGGTTACTTTTAACGTAGCAAAAAAAATTTTAAACAAAAAAGAAAACAAATATAATGATGAGCAAATAAAAGCAATAATTGAGTTGATAAATTTATTTGCTTCGATGAATATTAAACAATTCTTAAAACAATAGCCTATGAAACGAGCCCTAATAATGGCAAGGGTAAGTAGTGAAGAGCAATCACGCGGATACTCACTTGGGGTGCAGGAAGAGAAGTTGCGATATTACTGTAATAAAAATGATATTGAGGTTGTAGGGTTCTTTCGAGAGGACCATTCAGCCAAAACTTTTAATCGTCCGGAATTTAAAAAGTTGCTTATTTATGCAAAAGCCCATCACTCTAAAATTGACTTCTTGCTTTTTACAACTTGGGACCGGTTTTCAAGAAATACTACGGATGCGTACATGATGATTCGGAAGCTTGAAAATCTGGGAATAGAGCCACAGGCAATAGATCAGCCCATAAATATGTCTATCCCAGAAAATAAAGCAATGTTGGCTTTTTATCTTGCTATACCTGAAATAGAAAATGATGTAAGGTCAATTAAAATTAAGAGTGGTATTCGTGGGGCCAGAAAATCGGGAAGGTGGACAAATCCTGCACCATTTGGTTACAGAAACATTAGAGATGATGAAAACAAACCTACCATAGTGCCTTCAAAGGATGCCTGTCATGTAAAATACATTTTTGAAGAGTTTTCTAAAGGCAAATCACAGTCGAAAATTCGCCAATTATTGAAAAGTAAAGGCATAAAACTAAGTAGAAATGGTATTTCTGTGTTGTTGAGGAATCCAATATATATGGGGAAAATTATAGTACCTGCCGATAAAGAGCATCAACCATACTTAACTATGGGAATTCATGAGCCCTTAATTAAGGAAGATTTATTCATTAAAGTACAGGCAATGTTGAAAGGACATAGTGTAATTAATGGCAAAGTATATACAACTTGTAGTCGCGAGGAATTACCACTACGTGGTATAATGGTTTGTTCCAAATGCGGAAAGCACCTAACAGGAAGCGCTTCAAAAAGCAAGACTGGCGCCAAACATTTCTATTATCACTGCAATTATTGTAATCAAGAAAGATTAAGGGCTGATTTAGTAAATAAAAAATTTCTGGAATTACTAAATGAATTTAAGTTTAATAAAGAGGTCAACGAGTTATACCTGATAGCCATTAATAATAAATTGAATTTATCCGGAAAGTCCACAAAAGCTGAAATCGAACAGATAAAAGGGGAGATAGAGAAACAGGAACAGAGGATTGCAAACCTAAATGATCTATTGGTCGATAAGGGTCTGGAACCAGAGGAATATATGGAACTGAAAAGAAAATATGAGAAGATAAAGTTAGACTTTAAGGCTAAACTGGAATCTATTAGTTCTTCTGATTCAGATATGAAGAGGTTTTTAAAGGAGGGAATTAATTTACTTGCAAACTTGAGTGGGTTCTATACAAAATCCGATTTGGATATAAAAAGGGATTTAATAAGTTCGATATTCCCGGAAAAGCTCTTTTTTTCTGAAAACAGATGTCGAACTCCAAGAATAAATGAAGTCCTTTCGCTGTTTCTTACGATTGACAAGGGAAAGGAAGGTATGAAAAAAATGACAGCGGTAAAAAATTTACCGCTGTCCCCTCTGGTGGAGCTGGAGGGAGTCGAACCCTCGTCCAAACAAG
>CAZNRQ010000367.1:0-4103 GCA_964574845.1 uncultured Bacteroidales bacterium | reverse complement strand
TAAGGACACTACCCCCTCAAAGTAGCGTGTCTGCCAATTTCACCACCTGGGCAATTAGGAGTGCAAAAGTAGTAAAAAATAGAACCCTGCAAAATAATAAGCGGATATTTTTTTGCTTCAGAGTGTTATTCACTTCTATTGTTAGTAGAAAACTTGATTTTGGGCAAAAAAAAACCGGGCCAAAGCCCGGTGAAAACGTAAAAACAGTGTTTTTTGGTACTAACTATTTAGTGCCGGTTTTCGGCTTCGTTGTAGTAGTCGTTGTTGGTACCGTTTTGTGAGTACCTGTGGTAGTTGTTTTTGTAGTAGTTGGTTTGCTGTTTTCTGTTTTTAGAAACGCACCTTTGTCACTGTAAACCAAAGTAACTTTTGTGGCTTCTTTTTGTGCTAAAACTTCGTAAGTAATTACTTTGTTGCTTTCCACCTTGAATGCCTCTTTTATGGCATAGCCGGGATAGTTTTTAGCAACATGATCTGTAATTTCTTTTTTCAACTCAGTAGTTTTAACTTGAGTTTTTGTCTGTGCACTGGCATAACCTGCAATAAGAACTGCAACCATTAATACGATAAGCTTTTTCATAATTTTATAGAATTTTAAATTAATAACACGACAAAATTATAGCCCAATTTTGAAGCAATTTTGTAGTTGAGAAATTATGAAAGATTTTTTTTCTTTTTAGGGATGTTTTTCATCGTCGAAAAAAACATGAAGTATGTGGTATCCCTTGTCGAAGGAATAATCAATCCGCATTTTGTTAGTTTCAACTATTTTTTTTACGATAGATAATCCCAGACCTAATGAATCCGGTTTGGATTTGTCTTTTATAAATCGTCCGAAAAGTTCATCAGGCTCGTTGTCGAGGTCTTTACCTGTGTTTATTATTATCAATTCGCGGCCGACTATATTTATAATGATCTTACCGGAAGAGAGGTTGTGTTTTATGGCATTGCTCAACAGGTTGGTCAATAATATTTCGACCAGCATGGGATTTATTGTAACGATAAGTTGGTTTTTATACTCCTTGCTTACCTCTATCCCTTTTTCGTGTATCAACTCTGTGAAGTTTTCCAGAAGCTTATCCAGAGATTGATTTACATTGACAGGTCTGGTCTCTTTAAATTGCAAACTTTCGATGCGGGTAATTAATACCAGTGCACGGCTCATTTTCGAAAGCCTTGTGGCGGATTCGCTGATGGATTGTATCAGCTTGAGTTGTTCGCAGCTCAGGGTTTCGTCCTGTATCAATAGCTCGAGTTTGGCTTTAATGATAGACAAAGGTGTCTGCATTTCGTGAGAAGCATTTTCTGTAAATTCTTTCAGACTCAGGAAATCGGAATGAATTTTTTTGGACATGATGTTCAACACTTCGTTGAGCAAAGCAAATTCTTTGGTATTGGTTTCAGGCAGATTGAGGCTCTGGCTTTTGGTTACCTCGTAGTTTTTTATAATGCCCATGGTGGTGTAAAACGGTGCCAGAAGCTTTCGCGATATAAAAAAGTTCACCAGCATTAGAATGATAAGCAGGGAAACAAACAGAAACGACATCAATAGTAAAATATCACTTATCAGATCTCCTTTATTGATCAACGACTTGCTTACATCAATTTTGTAAGTTCTGGTGTACAATTGTATATTGGTCTCCAGTTTACGGAAAGGAATAAAATCATTCTCTATAGTATCGTAAATCAAGGTGTCACTAATTTTCTTGAAGGGAGATTTGAGTTGATCTCTGTCTTGAACAGTGATCTGATTTTCGAAACTGGTATAAAATTCAGGTATAGTATCAGAAACCATTAATTTCTGAACGATGCGGTCTTTCTCAAGTTCCAGACTCTGATCTATCTCTTGATAGATTTGGGTTTTGAGAATGAAATAAAAAATAATGCCACCCACAGTAAAGATGACGAGCGAGAAGGCAAGCAGCAAATAAAAATTCTTTACCAGCAGTTTCATGTACAAGAAAATTTGTAACCCATTCCGTAGATGTTCCTGATGTAATCGTTGGTGGCCTTTTCCAGAATTTTTTTGCGGAGATTTTTGATATGAGTATACACAAAGTCGAAAGAATCGGACATGTCCATTTCATCGCCCCACAGATGTTCGGCAATAGATTCTTTGGTGAGAATACGATTTTTATTGGCAATGAAAAACAACAGAAGTTCGTATTCTTTGCGCGTAAGAATGATCAATTCATTATTTACCATAACCTCGGAGGATTCAGGGATTATCCTGATCTCGTCTATTACAATTTCTTTTTTTCCATCAAACGATTTGCGTCGAATGATTGATTTGATGCGGGCATTGAGTTCCGAAAGATGAAAAGGCTTGGTGAGGTAATCGTCGGCACCGGTTTCCAGTCCAATAATTTTATCGTCTAAGGCACTTCGGGCAGAAACAATAACGATTCCTGTCTGACTCCTAATGTTTTTAAGTTGTTTGATGATGTTCAATCCGTTGCCATCGGGCAAGGATATGTCCACTATCAGGCAATCGTAATTGTAAAGGTTTATTTTTTCCTGAGCCGTATCGTAGGTTAGGGCCGTCTCGCATACAAAGCCTTCTTTTTCGAGAAAATCGGAAATAGATTCTGATAGAAATTTTTCGTCTTCAATAATAAGAATCTTCATTTTGACTTTTCAAATAAAATTCTGAATTCAATTTCCTTAACGAAATTGTATTGTTATTATTTTGATCCCGTAAAATTAAAGAGATTTTTAATACCTTTTCCTGTTTTGCGGACGACGACCTGAGAATTTTCTTCCTGAGAATCTCGGGTTTTTGGATGGATTGTATTCCGGAGTATCGCCAAATTCAGCAGGAATAATCGCTTTGGGTATGGCTTCACCAAGAAGCTTTTCGATATCGGCAAACTTTTGTTGCTCCTGCTGGTTGATAAAAGTAATGGCAACCCCATCCGATTCGGCCCTCGCGGTGCGACCAATTCGGTGAATGTAATCTTCGCCATCGTTGGGCACATCGTAGTTTATGATCAGATCAATGTCTTCCACATCAATGCCTCGCGAAACAATATCGGTGGCTACCAGTACCGTGGTTTGGTGGTTGCGGAAACTCAGCATCACTTCTTCACGCGTCTTCTGATCCAGATCGGAATGTATCTCAGCTACCTTCAGTCCGGCATGCTTCAGTTCGCGGCTGAGTTGCTTGGTGCTGTTCTTGGTCGAGCAAAAGATGAGAACACTTTTGATGTTCTTTGAGTTCAAAGTATGTATCGTAAGAGGTATCTTCTGGCTGTCGTAAACACTATAAGCCACCTGAAGTATCTTTTCAGCCGGTTTGGAAATGGAAATGTTCACCTCCTTTGGATTTACCAGTGTTTTGCGTGCCAACACTCCAATATCTTTTGGCATGGTGGCAGCGAACATAATGTTCTGACGGTTTTCGGGCAGAAAACTTACTATCTTCATGATGTCGTCATAAAAACCCATGTCGAGCATGCGGTCGGCTTCGTCCAGAATGAGGTATTTCAATTCGGATACGTTCACATAGCCCTGGTTGAAATGGGCAATGATACGACCCGGAGTGCATATCACCACATCGGCTCCTTCGGTGAGGGCTTGTTTTTCGCGTTCGAAGGTGATGCCGTCGGTGCCTCCATAAATGGCCATGGAACTCACGGGAGTGAAGTATGAAAAGCCTTCCATCTGCTGGTCAATCTGAACTGCCAGTTCGCGGGTAGGTACAATTACCATAGCTTTGAGTCCGTTGCCCGGAGGAGAGGTAATAATATTGTTGATCACAGGAAGCAAAAAGGCCGCTGTCTTTCCGGTTCCGGTTTGTGCCGAGCCTAACAGATCATGGCCTTGCATGATAAAGGGTATGGCTTGTTGTTGAATGGGGGTGGCTTCTTTATATCCGAGGGCTTCGATGCTTTCCATCAGCCTGTCGTCGAAACCGAATTCAGTAAATTTCAAGGGAGGTTTTATTGCAAAGATAGTAATATTTGGGGATAAGGAGAAAAGGAAAAATGGATGTATCTGTAGGGGCAGAAAATTTTCTGCCCTTTATATTAATTAATGTTTATTTGCAGAGGGCAGAAAATTTTCTGCCCCTACATTTATTTATCCAGCAGATCGTTTTCGAA
>CAZNRQ010000366.1:0-4104 GCA_964574845.1 uncultured Bacteroidales bacterium | reverse complement strand
AATCATATAACATTTCCAAAAAATTGTGTAAGACTTTTAGTGAGATACTTTCTCACTAAAAGTCTTACACAATTTTTTGGAAATGTTATATGATTTGTGCCGGGTGGAAAGTTTTATTCCGTTACACTGCCAAACGATATGACATTTGACAGTCGACTCTGACTGACCGTTTAGTCTGCGGTCTTCTTCTCATTTAATGATAAATCTGCCGGCAAGGGATTGGTGTTTTATTCGTATTTTTACTCCATAATTCAATCTAACTCACACATCCCATGCTCTCCAAATCCCGCTTCACCCGTGGCTCCAACTGCCATCGTTCGCTCTGGCTCTATCAATACAAACGACAGGAACAATTCTTTCCGGAAGCCACACTAAAGATATTTGCCCGAGGCACCTCGGTGGGAGAATTGGCTAGGGATTATTTTCCCGGTGGTCAGATGGCTGTGCTGGAACCCCTGCCGGGTTATGCCTCTGCCAAACGCACCCAGCAAATGATTGCCCGTGGGGTAGAGACCATTTATGAAGCTACTTTTATTTTCGATGATACCCTCGTAGCCATAGACATACTGCATAAAAATCCTGAAGGCAGATGGGACCTCTACGAGGTGAAAAGCACCAACGGCGTCAAACCAGAACATGCCAAAGATGTGGCGGTACAATACTATGTGGCTCAGGGGAGCGGACTGCCCATGGGCGGAGCTTTTCTTATGCACTTTAACCGCGACTATGTCCGCCGCGGCCCTATAGAGGTGGGTCAACTTTTCCTACCAGAGAACATACTAACCGAGGTCAACACCTGGCTGCCCGGCATACAAACCACGATTGCTGAATTGAAGGCCATGCTCAAGGGTCCCGAACCCCAGATAGCCATGGGTCCTCAATGCGAAAAACCCTACCATTGCGATTTCTTTGATTACTGTTCCGCTCTGCTGCCGCCTGCCACCGAGACGACACCTGTGCTTAGCAGTGAGGCCGTTATTGACAAAGAACCTTTGAAAGACTTTCTCTCACAACTGCAATATCCCCTCTACTTCCTCGATTTCGAGACCATCATGCCGGGTGTGCCCCTCTTCGACGAGTCGCGCCCTTATCAGCAGTTGCCGTTTCAGTATTCGCTGCATCATCAGGACGAAAAGGGAGGACTGCTTTATCACGACTCCTATTTGGCCGAAAGCAGCCTGAGTCTCGATCCCCGTCCTGCCCTCATTGAGCAGCTCATTGCTCAGTGTGCTCCGGCAGCAACCATTCTGGCTTACCACATGCCTTTCGAGAGGGGCCGCATAGAAGAGATGATGAGAGACTTTCCTCAATTTGCCGATGGCCTGCAAACCATTATCAACCGCCTGCACGACCTCATCATCCCTTTCAAAAGGGATATCTAACGCACAGAGACCATGGAAGGTTCTTCCTCCATCAAGAAGGTGTTGCCCGCCCTCTGCCCGGATTTCTCTTACGATGAGTTAAAGATAGGCGACGGCATGGCTGCCAGTAATGCTTTCCTCGATCTGTATTACTGCGATGATGCTGCCACCATTCAACAAACCCGCCAGCACCTGTTGGATTATTGCCACCTGGATACTTTGGCTATGGTGAAGATCCTGGAGGTGTTGTATGGGAGTTTGGGATAATTCTGTCGGGGTGACTGAGCCCGGGCCTATGGGCGAGAAAGTCACCCCGACAATTTTAGAAAATGATTATCTTTGAAAAACGATTACGGGATACAAGTTGAATTTCGAACCTGACAATATTTACCATATTTACAACCAGGGAAATAACCGTGGAAAGATCTTTTTTGGCCGGGAGAATTATATTTTTTTTAGGGGTAAAATAAAGCAATTTGTTTCTCCTTTTGCCGATATTTTGGCATGGTGCCTAATGCCGAATCATTTTCATTTGATGGTTTATGTGAATACAACCAACACAGAAACTGTCGTAGCGACTGAACCGGGGCATGCAGGGCAAGAAAGTCACCCCGACAGTCAAAGGGGCTTAAATCATTCAATAGGTATCATGCTTCGATCATACACAAGAGCCATAAATGTTCAGCAAAATCGCAGCGGGTCATTATTCAGGGAGGAAACCAAGGCAATTTGTCTGAGCCAACCCACTAAATCTCCTCCCAGTTGGTATTTATCCAATGGAACCACTGTCCTTTGGAGCGATTTCCCCGAGAAAGGCTATATCAATACTTGCTTTAACTACATTCTGATGAATCCCGTGAGATCGGGATTGGTTGAAAAGCCATCTCTATGGGAATTTTCTTCGTTCAATGAACTTGCCGGTGATGAAATCCTTATAAACAAGAAACGAATAGAAGAGTTTGAATTAAAGTTTTTGCAATACTGACAGGGTGACTTGCTTTCGCACTTGCCGGCGCACAGTCGCCCCGTCAGAGTCAAAAAAACGATACTCCCCAAGCCGCATTTGTCAGTGCGACTTAGCCAGGGCCTGCGAGGTTGGAAAGTCACCCAGACAGTCTGGGGGCTGTGGGTTACTGACGAGGTGACTTTCTTTCGCACTTGCCGGTGCACAGTCGCCCCGTCAGGTAAGCAAGGTGAGTCGCCACCGCAAATGCCAACGCACACTCGCCCCGTCAGGGTTGCACTTTCTCCAACTCCTCCCAAAACTCCAGTGCCCGGCGTGTGTGAGGTATCACAATAGAGCCGCCCACCAGGTTGGCTATGGAAAAGATCTCGAACAGTTCCTGACGGTTCATGCCTTGTTCATGGCATTGTATGAGGTGATATTTGATGCAATCGTCGCAACGCAGCACCATGGAAGCTATCAGTCCCATCATTTCCTTGGTTTTCACCGGCAACGCCCCTTCGGCATAGGCGTTGGTGTCGAGGTTAAAAAAACGTTTCAGCACCAGGTTATCTTCCGACAACAGTTTGTCGTTCATGCGGGCACGATAGTCGTTAAAATCTTTCAGGGGGTCGTTCATAATATTTTGTTTTTGAAGTCGTTATTGAGATTAAAAATTTTTTCATAAAAACACCTTTGCTTCCACCTAAACCCATAATTTTGCAGGCTGTAAAACGGGATTGTCTATTCAATTATACTCTACTCAGATGCTAAAAATAAACTCACATCCTATACTCGAAGTAAAGGATACTCCAAAAGTAACTTTTTTATTTGAAGGAAAAGAAATTCAGGGTCACAGCGGATTTACCATTGCTGCCGCCCTTCACCAGGCAGGACATCCTGTCCACAGCCACTCACTGAAGAACCGCGAGCGAAGCCTCGAATGCGGCATTGGCAAATGCGGTGCCTGCGAAATGCTGGTCGATGGCAAGATCAAACGAATCTGCATCACCACGGTGGATGGCATCAAAGAAGTCAGCGAGATACCCAAAGATTATACTCCCGAGATCGTAGCCCCTGATACTGCCAAAGGTTATAAGGTTTATAAGACCGATGTGGTCATCATTGGTGCCGGTCCGGCCGGACTGGCTTGCCGCGAAGAACTCAACAAGCACCATATTTCCAACATAGTGCTGGACAATAACGATAAGATTGGCGGTCAGTTCCTCATGCAGACCCATCAGTTCTTCTTTTTCGAGAAAGAACAGAAGTTTGGCGGCATGCGTGGTTTCGATATAGCCACCACCCTGGCCGGTGACAACCACGACGGCATCATGCTCGATGCCACTGTATGGGACATACTGGAAGGTAAACGCGTGGCCGTGAAGAATCTTAAAACCGACGAGATCTTCTTTGTGGATGCGGAGCATTTGGTGGTGGCCACCGGGGCAGTGCCTTTCATGCCTGCTTTTGAGAACGACGACCTTCCTGGAGTTTATACGGCTGCCGTGGTTCAAAAAATGATGAACAATGAATTCACCCTGCTGGGGAAAAACGTTCTTACAGTGGGTGCCGGAAACATAGGCTATCTTACCTCTTACCAACTGATGCAGGCCGGAGCCAATGTGAAAGCCATAGTGGAAGCCATGCCCCGCGAGGGAGGCTTTCCCGTTCAGGCCAACCGGGTACGCCGACTGGGCATCCCCGTTATTTTGTCACACATACTCATCAAGGCGCTGCCCAACGAAAATCATGATGGTATCGTTGGCGCTGTGGTAGCCGAATGTGAGAATTTCAACC
>CAZNRQ010000365.1:0-4105 GCA_964574845.1 uncultured Bacteroidales bacterium | reverse complement strand
CTATTAACATGCCGAAATCAAAAGCCCTACTGTTATTATTCTGCCTGATTTTTGTCTCTTGCCGGTCGAATCAGGGAAAAGAAACTTCCGAAAAAGCCAAAGCCGAAATTGCTGCCACCGAAAAAGCCTTTGCCGCCATGGCAAAGAAAGATGGTATTGGTGCAGCCTTCGCTTACTATGCCGCCGAAGATGCCGCCATCAATTATAATGATAAACTGATCAAAGGCCGCAACGACATCCAAGCTCACTATGCCGATAAAAAGTATAAAGAGGCTACGCTCGAATGGTCACCCGATTTTGTGGATGCTTCAACTGCCGGCGACCTGGGCTATACTTACGGAAATTACTCCTACATTAAGAAAGATTCGACAGGAAAGACAGAGACCTTTACAGGGATCTTTCATACCGTATGGAAAAAACAAGCCGACGGCACCTGGCGATTTGTGTGGGATTAATGGCGTTTTTAATCAGAAAGCTTATCATTCTGATCTGTGTCTGTAATAAAGCACAAAAACAATAACGTTTACTTATAAAACCCCATCTCATCCAGATATTTATAGACTTTATCGGGCAGAAAAAAACGTATATCCTTCTTGTGTTTGATGGCCGAACGTATAAAGCTCGACGAAATTTCCATCAGTGGGGCATTGATCCATTGCACCGCAGGGTGCTCGCGAAAATCTCCCCCGTCGTGACCGGGCCTGGGATACACATAAAGTTGGTAGTACTGCAGTATCACCTCATAATTCTTCCATTTATGAAAACTGTCGAGGTTGTCGGCGCCCATGATCAGGACGAACTGTTTTTCGGGATATTTCTCGCCCAGGGCCACCAGGGTGTTGATGGTATAAGAAGGTTGCGGCAACGAAAACTCAATGTTCGAAACATGAAATCGATAAAAATCTTCCACGGCTCGCATCACCATAGCATAGCGGTGATGATTGGCCAGCAGACTATTTTTGCTTTTCAGGGGATTCTGGGGCGAAACCACAAACCAAATCTCATCCAGATCGGTAAATTCGAGCATATAGTTGGCAATGGCCAGATGTCCGATATGCACCGGATTGAACGAGCCGAAATACAGACCGGTCTTTTTAAGTTTTTTTTCCATGATCCCTGCAGGGAGATTATTTATTGACTTTTATTTTGTCTGGTCTTTTTTCCACTTTTCTTTATTGATGAGCTCACCGGTCTCGGTATAATGCTTCCATTTACCTTGTTTCATATCGTCCTTATATTGTCCCTCAATTTTTATCACACCGCTGTCGTAATAAAACTCTGCATCGCCATCCTTTATGCCGTCTTTAAAGATCAGCATGGCTTTGCGGTTTCCGTTCTCGTAAAATTCACGGTAAGTGCCAACGATCTTATCGTCCTCAAAGGTAAGTTCAACTCGGGTGGTTTGCTTGTCGTCATCAAAATAGAACATGGCAATGCCATTGGCCATTCCGTCTTTGTAAGTAATGGCCGACATTATTTTGCCATCCTCGAAATAGCTGCGCCACAATCCATCGGGTTTGCCATCCACCACGCGACCTTCGGCTTTGATGGTGGTGCTGTCCTCATAATAAATTTTTGCTGCACCGGCCTTAGGGACTTTTGCATTGGCCAGATCCACCTTAAATCCGCCGGAGTCTATAGTACTCAGATAAAGTTCTTCGGCAGCCGACTCTATATTCTCCAGGTCGCTATTGAAAGCGGCTGATTCGTCGAAATCGGCAACCAGTTTTGTTTTGAACATTTTGTTGTCCGAAATAAGCTGAAATCCCACTCGTGTAAAACTCAGTATGGTTTCCTTATTGTCGTGTATGCCTTTGCGTTTATCAGCCTTACTATAATAATAAAGGTGCGAATAGATCTTGGGCATCTGCACAAACACCGAAATATTCGACTTGGTTTCGAACTTGTCCAGAAAATCCGTGAACTCTTTGTTGTGCGATAAAGTCTTGCCCATAGTATAATCATCAATGAAGTCCATCAGGCAGGAGGGCGAATTACTGAAAACCACGTAATCCTCCATATAAATGTAATATGGCTTATCAAACTTGGCGAAGAACTTGCCGAAACAAAGTTTCAGAAACCAACCGTATTCCAGATACTTTATAGTAAAGTTCTTGTATTCCGTATCGTTAAACTTCAGTAGACCCAGCGTGCGTTTTCTCACATTTTTAGTGATCTTGTTCATGCTGGTCTTGGCTTTTTCTATATCATTGGTATGAATGATGGCGATAGCATCATACTCGCTGGCATTAGGCGAAGGCTGCAGTTTCACAAAAGCGAGCTCGTTTCCTATCCAACTGAAAAAATCTTCCTGAAGGTCGACTTTCAACACTTTCTCAACCTTCTTGATGGTCTTTTCGTAATCCTGTGCCTTGGTGGTATCTTCAGCCTTGAACACCTCTTTCAGTTTATCGAAAAAGGTTTCAGAACTTCCAAAACTCATGGAGGCATACAAAGCAGCCTTTTCGGAGATGATTTCGTAAGCCTTGAACTTTCCGGGCGACTGATCCACAATAGCCTTGTAATAAGAAGGAATGCTATCGTTCACGCTGGTGTAGCCGTCCCATTGCAGATTCTCATCATTAAAAGTAACATTGAAAGCTGAAAAATACAGGCTTTTGCTCATCGAATTCACAAAGGTAGAAGGCTCGGCCAGGTAGCACTTCAGCATATCTCCCACCTTGCTGAAGTTGATATAGAAATTGAAAAGTTTATTCCCTTTTATTTCAGTTGAAACAAATCGTACATTAGGATTTTTCATCCAGAACTCAGAATCTTTTTGAGTAATCGACTTTTCAATCAGCATTGGCGAAAAACTACAGACAAGAATATTGTCGATAAAACAAAGGGAGATGATCTCGTGCGAAATGGTGTTGGTTAATTCGATTATTTCAGTTCCGGCATAGTTTCTTTTTGCGAATGAGTAATCGTAATAACCTACAATATCCTTTATATAATTGGTAAGAAAGGAGATCTTGGAAGCTTTTTTCAGATCCACGGCAAAGATGAAATCATAATCCGTAAGCGAGATCATGTGGGCCGAGATCACCATTTGCCGGTCCTTAAAGAGCATATCCAAAGTCTTATTTCCATTGATCAGTGAGTCGAGCGACATAGCGCTGGAATTTATCTCTTCAAATTTGGGGCTTTGCAGCATGTGTCTCCACATTTTACTTTCCCGTAAAGTCGACCAGCCTTCGGTCAGGTTGTTGGTTTCAATAATATAAACCGCATCTTCAGGAATTACGGTCAGCGCATTTCTTTTGCCCGAATCTCTAAAATAAAAATAGGCAACCACTCCGCCAATAATTACCAAAATACTGATCAGTATCCACAAAATCACTTTTAATACTTTACGTCCCGTACTCATAATTGAAATTTTTATTACAAAAATAATGGAAAAAATACATGATGCTGATATAAAAATTCGGAAAAAACAATCTTGTGGATAGTTTGAAAATTATCGCTTTATGAAAAGTAAAAAGACCTGCTGAACCAAATAATGATTACTCCAAAATACCTTTATTTTGCTTAAAATTCTCAAGATCCTCTACTACCAGTTCGCAAACCAATAAAAAATCGCTGAGGTTTTCGTTAATGATTTCTTTTGGTTTATCATTTGCGGCGCTTAATATCAATTTGTCGATCACCTTTATCAGCGTGGGTATATTTAGATCAACCACACTCGACTTAAGTTTGGATAAACAAGACGTCAGGTTCTCCAATTCGTTATGATCCACACATGAATTAGCCATTGTCTTCATACATTTCAGTGTAGAAATGTACGAATTGACATGCTCTTTGAGAAAATCCATACCACCCAGATCATTGTCTATAAATCTGGTGTCAATGTAATAATAAGCATCTGGAATCGAATCTGGCATTTTTTACTTATTTTTGATGGCTCAGTCTGAAAAACAAATATAAAAGAAACTTTTTAAATAAAAAAAAATACTTCCGCTGGTTTGTAATGAAAATAATATTATCTTTGCAGTCCATTTTTAAAAAACCGTTAATCCCTTTACAATGTACGCAATAGTTGAAATAGCTGGACAACAATTTAACGTAGAAAAAGAACAGGAAATTTTTGTTCATCGTTTACAAG
>CAZNRQ010000364.1:0-4107 GCA_964574845.1 uncultured Bacteroidales bacterium | reverse complement strand
TTTTTTTCCATAGTATTGACCTTGTTTTCGGTCAACCTATTTCAGGGACGGACAACACTGTTCTTCCTTAGCCACCAGCTTATACAACTTGTCGCCTCTTCGAATCTCCGAAGTAACGGGTATGGAGCATACCTCGCCTTTTATGGCCTGTTCGGTGGTCATGAGGTCGACGCGAATCTCCGAGATGACAGCTTCGTAGACCCCCGTGGTGCTGCCCATAATGATCACCTCGTCGCCGGTCTTCAGATCGTGAGATTCTATTTTTATCTCGGCTACCTTGAGTTTTTTATAATAATTGTTAACCTTGCCTATATACATCTTCTCCTTGGTGGCCACCGAGCCGTATTTGGCATTCCATTCGCCCACCTTTTGTCCCAGATAGTAACCATCCCAGAAACCACGGTTGAATACCTCGCGAAGTCTTTCGTTCCAGGCAGCAATCTTTTCCAGGGAATAGCTTCCGTCCTGAACGCTGCGGATGGCTTCCTTGTAACAAGCGGTGACCGTCTTGACATATTCGGGCGAACGGCCACGACCTTCTATCTTGAGCACAGTGACACCCGCTTTGAGTATGCGATCGAGGAAGCCTATGGTGCAAAGGTCTTTGGGCGACATGATATACTGATTGTCTATCTCCAGCTCCAGATCGCTCTCCTTGTCTTTCACCACATAGCCGCGCCGGCACGATTGCATGCAGGCACCCCGGTTGGCCGAATAATTATAGTTGTCGAGGCTGATATAGCATTTGCCCGAAACCGCCATACATAAGGCGCCATGGGCAAATATCTCTATCTTGACCAGCTTGCCCGATGGCCCTTTGATCTGCTCCTCTTCAATGGTCTGTATGATGGAAGCCACCTGTTTCAGGTTGAGTTCGCGGGCCAGCACCATGACATCGGCCATACGCGAGAAAAAACGAACCGCCCCTATGTTGGAAATGTTGCATTGAGTAGAGATGTGCAGCTCTATGCCGGCAGCTATCACCTTTTCCAAAATGGTGAAATCGGAAGCTATGATAGCGTCAATTTGGTTGACTTTGGCAGCTTCGATGATGGCATCTATCTCCTGCATCTCTTCATCGTAGACCACGGTGTTGAGGGTTAGATAAGATCTGACCTTATGTTCGCGGCAGATGGCGGTGATCTCGGCCAGGTTTTCCAATGTGAAATTGACCGATGACCGCGAACGCATATTCAACTTGCCTACTCCAAAATAAACCGCATCGGCACCGCCCTGTATGGCCGCCATCAGCGATTCGAAAGAACCTACGGGCGACATCAACTCTATCTGATCCATTGTTTTTTTTTGCAAAGGTAAACAGATATGTCCACATGGTGTATGGGGAGAAAATTTTCCAGGTAAGGGCAGAAAATTTTCTGCCCCTACGATCCCCTTGCACAAATATTGCCCCTGTATTACAATTTTTTTTTATTTTTACCCTATGAAAACAACCCTTCGACTGTTTCTGGCTGTTATTTTGCTTTCTCTGGTCGCGTGCAAACCCTCGCCACAGAAAGCTCAGGCGTATTATTCGGATATTACCAAGCCCATTGAATCGGTGCTGACCATAGAGGACGAATTGATCAAGGTGATCAATGCCAATATGAATAAGGACTCAACCCAATCGGTGACAGACAAGAAAGACAAGAACGATAAGGAAGTGAAGATAGCCAATAAGGCTCTGGATATGGCTTTCGCAAATTTCTGCCTGCAGATAAGCACTTCTATCAACCAGATAGAAGGCATTGGCAAATTCGATAATTCTGCCACCCTGCACGATGCCGCCCTGGATATGCTTACCGAATATAAGACCGTGAGCGAGCAGGAATATCCTGCACTCATCGCCATTGTGAAAATTCCCGATGCCGAATATACCAACGAACACGACACGAAATTTTTCGACCTTTCGGATAGCATTGACAACAAACTGCAACGTAAGATCAGTGCCTATATCCAACAGGTGAAGCTTTTTTCGCAGGAGTATAATTTTGAGCTGGAGAAAGACTCTGTGAATTGAGATTTGAGATTTAAGATTTGAGATTTAGGATTTGAGATTTAAGATTTGAGATTTGAGATTTAATATTAACCCCAAAACCCAATAATTATGAGAAAAACAATTACACTGCTTCTTTTTGCCATCCTTGCGGTGGTGGTTACTTCGTGCAAACCTTCGAAAGAGAAGGCCATTGCATACAACGACAAGATCATCAACGAGCAGGTGGAGATCATCAACAAGATCAACAAACTGTATGATGCTCTGAAAAACTACAAAGACTCCTATGGTATGGATTATGCCTATGCCGAAGCGCTGAAACAGGTGGAAACCGGCAGCGATGTGGTGGGTAAGATGGAAAAATTCGGTGGCGAAACCGAATTCCGCGACGAAGCCCTGAAACTGTTCGACACCTACAAATCGTGCCTGCAAAACGAGCTGAAAAAGATGATTGACATCAGCAAGCTATCAGATGCTATGTATACTGAAGAAGCCGAAGCCGAGTTCAACAAACTGAACGATATTTCGGCCAAGAAAATGGAAGACGGACTGCAATCGCTCAACCGCGTTCAGGCCAAATTTGCCGATGAATACAAATTTGAGATAGAAAAGAAGAAAGAATACTAGAGGATAACTCTGACGTTAAACACAAAAGGCCGGTATCTGAGGATGCCGGCTTTTTTTATGGGATCAAGCCACTAAATCAAACAACAAATTACAAATATTAAATGACAAATAAATTCCTATTTATAGAATTACAAAATTTCAAACGGGATAATCTCTCATTTGGATATTGATTATTGTGTTTTACCAATAAGTTCCATTCTGACAAATAAGTTGGTTTTCCAGACTTGTATTTTGAGTTTTATTGTTTCGTGCTCATCTGTTTTTTGAGTTTTGAGTTTTGGATTTTACTGTCTCAGAGGCATCAGATGCGCACCCTTGTTCAGTAGGTTCATCTTTCCAGATCAATGCGGTATTCTTTATGGTTATAAGTGGTGAGCATGGAGAGTTGGGCGTCGTTTCGCATCAGAAATGTCCAGATGTAGCGGCTTCGTTTGCCAAAAGGGCCCACACCGTTTTTTACGTCGCGGCTCGATGAGTAGAGCACCAATATGCCGTCGGCTTTGGCTGTGCCTGTCCACCACCAATAAAGGGATACGGGTTTCCCATCCGTTCTTTGGCCCGTGATGTAACATTCATATTTGTCGCGGTCAGCATCTAAGCTGAAACTTAAGTTGGTGCCCAGGCTGTCCTGAAAGGCAGGTAGGGCCTCGGCCCCGTCGACCATGAAATGAGTCAGTTTGTAATTGCCCAGCAGTTTTATGTAAGGGTTGCCACATTTGCGGCAGGCCGGCAGCAGGCATATTGACAGCAAGAGAAGAAAAATAAATTTTCTCATGGGCGATGATTTTAAGATAGTAACGAAGAAAATTTCAGGTTAGTATCTATATGTGGGGAAAAAGTTAGTTGCTTATGAGACGGGCTCACTCGTTATAGGTTACATCAAATCAATACTTACGATAGTGTCACTTTGAAGGGGTCAGTACCAACCCTATATTTGTCCTTTTGTAAACACTACTTTTTCAATCCATTGTAAGCTCGTTAACTTTGCGAGAGAGCATTTTTCCCAAGGATGTTTACATCCTTCCTAAGGATGCTTACTTCCTTGCCGGGGATTGACTTAACCACAATTTCTGAGTAAACAATGGAAAAAAAAGAGTCTTACAGTTTTGTAAGGCTCTTCAGTTCCTTTTAATTAACCTTTAGTTCGAAGCTATGGCTCCATTCGCCAGAAACATCTTTGAGTTGGATGAGGAGGTTTTCACTTTTTTATGTTTGGATTTTGCATTATATAGCTATAGTGCTGACAGTATTGTCATTAGGAATGCCTTTGATTTTTAAGAGCGAAAATGTCACATTTTCGCTCTTAAATGTGACTTTTATTGCCATAAATGCAGCATTTATTGGGATAAATATAAAACTATAGGCATAAATGTCACACCTTCGCTCTTAAATATAGCTTTTTTGAGCCATGTTGTCACTTTTATTAGTATAGTTGCTGCTTCTTTGAGCGAAGTTGTTACTTCTTTGAGAATAGAAGTTACATCATT
>CAZNRQ010000363.1:0-4114 GCA_964574845.1 uncultured Bacteroidales bacterium | reverse complement strand
TTCAGGATAAATAACTCTAAACTCGTTCATAATTATCGGGAAGGATCGTAAACATTACCTGCAAATAATATGCTGCCACTGGTGTTTTCTTTGATAATAAACATAAAGGGGTGATTGGCTTTAAATTCAACCACATCCATGGGTGCCGATTTTGTACGAATGATAACCGCCGTGGCAGCAGCAGCTTCTGTTCCGGCTTCATCAACATTGATGAATGCTTTATGAATCACCTTGCTAATTTTCAGATCTTTTTTGCCTGTCATGGTAGTAAAATCAGCATTATCAGTAAATGCATCCTTCATCCCCATTTGCTTTAATACATCACTCAGCTCGAATTCGGAGGTTGTTTTAAACTTGGGTAATATCACCCTGACCTTTTTCAAGGTCAGACCGGCAATAATTCTGTCGTAAATTGGTTTTCCAATATTATTCAGAGAGATATTGCTGTTATTATCTTTTGGCAATATGATTAGCATAGAAAGGCTTCCTTTGGCATAAGGAATTTCGATAGCCGAAATACCATCTTCAGAATAATATTTGTAATTGTTTTCTGCAGTCATAAAATCAGCAGAAACCACATTAGTTGCACTTGTATTGAAGTCCGTCTTTCGGGTGGCCTTAGCGTCGAACGGCATTTCCCAGGAAGCTTTAAAATAAATGGCATTTACTAATACCAGACGGGTTAGATCGTCTATCATACCCGGTAATATAAGGTTTTCAACTTTTTTATTGGTCTTGCCATCTACCCAATTATTAATATCTAATCGACATTTTTCAGGGTCTTTAATGAAGTTTACATTTTTAATTTCACCCCCAAATTGAGACCGAATAACTTCAATATAGTCTTGTTTAAAGGCGAAATCGGCCTGAGCCCAAAGCGAATTTGCAGTGTATATATTTACCAAATCCTGGTTAAGACTGTTGATTGTATTGAGATAGTCTTTGTAATTTCCATAAAATGCTTCGTTGTTTTTAGCAAAACGCATAACTTCCGAAATTTGCTTTTCGGTATTGCCTTTCGAACCGGCATAGGTCATCCCCATGGCGGCCGAAATACTAAAAGGCGAGTAAAACATGTTTTCCGGTTTCTGGCCAATGTTCTTATAAAGATCAAAAGCAAACTCATTGTTGTTGGCAATTAACAATGGTTCCGGTTTTTGAATCGTATTGGCTGTGTTGACAAGTGTTTTTTCAGGAGTTTTTGTTCGACACGATATCATGGATGTCAAACATATGCCAATGAGAAGAAATTTAAGAGTTTTCATGTTGTTGCTGGTTATAATATTTTGCAAAATAAAGTTTTGTTTTTCAATTATCAAATATCAATCCGTTTTGCTAAAAGATTCTATTAGTAATTTGGTTTTCTGTTTTCCGATCACTGCCACCAACTCTGCCTCTTTCGCCTTTTTTATATTAATCACCGACTTGAATTTCCATAAAAGTTTTTGCGCGGTATTATAACCTATGCCATCTATGTCGGTCAGGACTGATTTTATGGTTTCTTTCTGTCGTTTCTGACGGTGATGTGTGATACCAAAACGGTGTGCCTCATCACGCAGTTGCTGTATAAGTTTAAGTGTTTCCGATTTCTTATCGATGTAAAGAGGAATAGGATCTTCCGGAAAATAGATCTCCTCCAGTCTTTTGGCAATACCTATCACAGGGATTTTGTCTTGAAGCCCCAGCTTTTTCAGGCTGTTCATGGCAGAGCTTAATTGACCTTTACCGCCGTCAATAACGATAAGTTTCGGAAGGTCTTTTTCTTCGTCTAATATCCGCTTATAACGGCGATAAACCACTTCTTCCATAGAGGCAAAATCATTAGGCCCCTCCACGGTTTTGATGTTGAAATGGCGGTATTCTGATTTCTCGGGGCGGGCATTTCTGAACACAACCATAGCTGCTACAGGGTAGCTGCCCTGAATATTGGAATTGTCGAAACACTCTATGTGGTCAGGGATCGAACTCAAATTCAAATCATTCATGGCTTGCTCCATAATGCGGTTCACATGTCTGTCGGGGTCGACCAGTTCTTTTTGTTTTTCTTTATCCAGACGATAGTATTTGGCATTGCTTTCTGAAAGTTCCAACAGTTTTTTCTTATCACCTTTTTGAGGAATGGTAACCTGTGTATCCGGAAATTTTATTTCCAGTGCTATGGGCACAATGATTTCTTTCGAATTGCTTTTCATTCGCTCTCGAAGATCAGCAATCGCAAAGGTCAGCATTTGGGCAGGGGTTTCATCGAGCCGTTTCCGCAACTCAACCGTGTGAGCCTGGACAATAGAGCCACTGATAACTTTCAGAAAGTTTACGTAAGCCGTGTCTTCATCCGTGATAATACTGAAAACATCCACATTGCTTATAGACGAATTGACCACCGTTGATTTACTTTGGTATTTCTGCAGCAACTCTATCTTTTCTTTGATGAAATGCGCCTTTTCGAATTCGTAATTGGCAGCGCATTCTGCCATATTCTTCTTCAATTGCTGCTGAACCGAATTGATGTTTCCTTTTATAATTTCATTGATATCGGCAATGGTAGCATTGTATTCTTCTTCTGATTGAAGCCCCTCGCAGGGTCCTTTACAATTCCCAATGTGATATTTTAGGCACACCCTATATTTTCTTTTCCGGATATTTTCACCGGATAAATTATAACTACAGGTTCTTATTTGAAATAGCTGATAAACCAGATCAAGCAGGGTATGCATCATTTTGCCGGAAGCATAGGGGCCAAAATATTCGGATCCGTCTTTAATCAAGTTGCGGGTAGGGAAAACACGAGGAAAGTGCTCGTTCTTTATGCATATCCATGGATAAGTTTTATCATCCTTAAGTAAAACATTATAACGTGGTTGATATTTTTTGATGAGGTTGTTTTCGAGAAGCAGGGCCTCATACTCGTTTCCGACCACTATATATTTTATATCGTGGATTTTTTTAACCAGAACATCTACTTTTCCAACATTCTGTGCCTCGGGTTTAAAATAACTCCTGACCCTTTTTTTTAAACTCTTGGCCTTACCAACATAAATAATAACCCCATTGTTATTATAGAATTGGTAAACACCGGGCTTGTCAGGAAGTGCTTTAAGGGCGTGACTTATATTTTCAGTAAGTATCCTCAATTACTCTTTTTTTCCGCTTTTCTTACAATCAGGCCCACATCCATAACATCAGGCAATTCCATGATCGGCATGACATTTTGCACTTCAAATTTATAGGTGCCAACATCAGGAAAGGTAATATCGTTAAATACCGGATAGGTAATATCCCATAGGTCACCTGCACCTTCGCCTTTAAAAGAGCCATCACTATTGCGGATAAAAATATCATAATCCCGGGTCCTCATGTCTCCACTGGGAAAAGTAAGAGTTACATTGACTTTGATGTTGGCAAATGCATAGTAAGTGGTATGCCTCAGGGCAAGGGTCACATCATAGTTAGTATTAACGTCTTTTATATCTACATCGAAACGTATCAGGTTGTCTCGTTTCCACTTATTGTTATCAAGTTTGGTGTATTTTTCAAACACTTTATTTTGTGAACAGGAGGGGAGCAATGCAGAAATTATTATCAACAGCAGAATGGTTTTTTTCATCGTTTCTGATTTTAAAAGTAAATTTACACTGTTTTTTTAAATCAGTCAGTAGTTTTTATTTTCTTCATGAAAAAACAGAAGTTTTATGTGGTCTGGACAGGACGAAACACGGGGATATTTAACACCTGGGAAGAATGTCTTAAGCAGGTAGTTAAGTATGATGAGGCCCGCTACAAATCTTTCAAGACCCTTGAAGAAGCGGAAAAAGCTTTTGCAGGAAATAAATTCCATTATATTGGAAAGAATAAATCAAAGATAACTCCGTTAAAAGGAAATAGAGCGCCCGTGGTTCCAAGTATCAGCGTTGATGCCGCATGGAACACTAAAACGAAGGAGATGGAATACCAGGGTGTTTATACTCAAACTGGTGAATTGATATTCAGAAAAGGGCCTTACGAAGACGCCACCAATAATATAGGTGAATTCTTAGCCATTGTTCATGCCCTGGCGCTACTGAAGCAAAAAAACAACCTGCTACCTGTTTATACAGATAGCATCACGGCCATGAAA
>CAZNRQ010000362.1:0-4115 GCA_964574845.1 uncultured Bacteroidales bacterium | reverse complement strand
TAGAGCATCTGACTGTTAATCAGAGGGTCGCTAGTTCAAGTCTAGCAGGGGGAGCAAGAATATAAAGGGTTTCAGGAGTTAAACACTGGAGCCCTTTTTATATTTGATACACATTTTGAGACACAAATGGCCACATTTCCTATCGCTTATTTGATTTGATGTTACATGGTATTGAATCCCTGAAATGCCCAATTCTATTATGAAAGCAAATCAATATACCTTCGATGACCTCCACAAAGCACTGGAGAATCTTGAATATAGCAATCCCCATTTAAAGAGAATCACTTTTGCTCAGCTTGAAATGGCAGTGAAGAAGACACGCACGCGAGTCATTTATAATATTGATGAGATCATCGAACGGTTGAAGGCGTATATTAAAAGACACGAGAAAAACGAGGAAAGTATGCATTGCCGTGAAAAGGAGCTCTGCGAAATCATTGGTGTTAGAAAACTGGCGCTTCATCAATGGCGGAAACGGGGTCTTATAGATTATCATAAATCAGGTACGAGAATAATTTTTTATAGCTTAAGAGAAATCCTTGGAGACTTCCGTGATATCAAGGCAGGGAATATTACTATCAAGGTAGCTAAGTCTCCCCGCTCCCGGGATGAGGATTAAAATCAACTACTTGCTTGTGCCAAAGTTATAAATACATATCAGCCCCGTTTCGTTTTCCCATATTTTCCAAAATTTGCGCTGTACGATGCCCGGAAACAAACTGCCAACTACTGCCAAGTAAAGCCAATTACTGACATACGATATGTATTCATTTTCCTTTGTATTTTAAGCGTTTTTTCGTATTTTCTTTGTGGCAGAAATTAATCCGCCACAAAAATGGAAAAACTCATTTTATCTAATGTCTCCCTCGAAGACCTTGCTAATGTGTTAGCTGAAAAAGTTCGGGAAATCCAATTAAATACATACCAACCGGAACCCGTTGCAAAAGATGAGTTCCTAAATATCAGGCAAGCAGCAGAACTTCTTAACCTTGCCGTGGCCACTATCTACACGCTTACTTGTAGAAAGAAAATCCCTTATTTCAAAAAAGGGAAAAAGGTCTATTTCAAACGATTCGAACTGGAAGCATGGCTGGACTCAGGTAAAAAGCACCCTGTGGACACCCAAAATACTTCTACCAGCGAACTTTTCATCCGCAATAAAAGGAAATAGGCCATGCCAGGTTCATATATCATGGGTATGGCGCGACTTGAAAAAGTCATAGAGGCCTTAAGAAAGGACTTGGTACGCTATTCGGAAAAACCGAATGCTAATGATACTTTCATTGATAAACAAAATACCCTGATTGCTGAATTAGTCACCGCTTTTAATGATCTGGATTCACTTCATTTTTTTGAAACCTGGCAAGACATTGAAACCCAAATTCGTCAGCTTGAGAATATTGACCCGGAACTGAACGCTCACAATATCATGCTGCACCTCAAGCCCGGCAGTGTAACAAAATATTCACGCATTATCATTAATCCTTTCGAGAAATGATGGAATTCATGCCTGTACAGAAAAAAGCTCAAAATGATAGCATCGGCTCAGACAGAATTGAGCAAAGCACCTCTCCTGTGGACTTTTCTGTACCACGCAAGTATCGCAACCGGGCAAACCCTGAGTTACCGGCAGAGACCCATCTTAAGGACCTTCTGAGCAATTCTCAGATGTTCACCTACGATGAAGTAGAAGCAGAATCTCCCTGCATTCGGGTACACCAACCTGATCATGATTCAACAGTATGTTCAATCGGCAATATCAGTCTTGTGGCCGGCAAAGCAAAAAGTAGAAAGACCTTTCTTGTTTCGGCGATTGTCGCATCGGCATTAAGCAATTCAACAGTCCTGAAGTTCTCAGGTCAACTGCCTGATGACAAGCGCATGGTGCTGTATATCGATACAGAGCAAAGCAGAATGGATTGCAAGAAAGTGCTCGTTCGTGTCAGCAAAATGCTAAACTGTGCTGAACACGAGCATCCCGAAAATCTTGTTTTTGTAAGGTTACGCCCCTATCCGCCCAAATTGCGCCTCGGCATCATTGAATACGCGATCAACAATATCCCGGATGTGGGTTTCGTAATAATTGACGGCATCAAGGATGTGGTTTTCTCAATTAATGACGAAGCTGAAGCGACCGATGTAAGTTCAAAGCTAATGAAGTGGAGCGAGGAGAAAAAGCTACATATTCTAACCGTTCTGCATAAAAACAAGACTGACGACAACAACCGAGGGCATCTGGGAACCGAACTTGAGAATAAATGCGAAACAGTTATAACCGTAAGTAAGGATAAGGAAAATAAGGAAATATCTGTTGTTGAAAGCCAGATCATGCGTGACAGGGAGTTTTCGCCATTTGCTTTTTCAATAAACATTGACAATGTCCCTGAGCTTATTGATTCTTTTTCGGCGCCCGTTCACAATAAAGATCGGCAGCCGGCAGATTATGACCATCAAACGCATCGAAATCTACTAAGGGACATTTTCCCTGCAAATGACAATTGCTCTGCCCGTACTTTCCATGACTTGATTAAAGAACAACTTAAAAAATACGGAGTCCTGATCGGGAGTAACCGTTGCCGCGATTTTCTGAATTTCTATCTCGAGCAGGGGCTGGTGATAAATAAGGGCGACAGTAAGCAGCACAAACTTGTACTAAATGAAAATCAGGAAAATACAGTGTGTTAACACAAGGTGTGTTAAGCTTAACACGATCCGTGTTGAGGGTGTTAATATATATAGACACACCTTTTAACACAACACACTCAAAAGCCTCCAATAATTCAATAATTAATTAACCTAAACCTCACAACTATGGAATCAAAAAAATGTCCCCAGTGCGGGAAGGAATTTGAAGGTCGGGCAAACAGGATCTATTGCTCCCTTAACTGCAAAATGAATGCATTTAAAGGCCTTGAACGGGAAAATGAAAACCGTTACGGATTTACTGAAACGGTTTCCGAAAACGGTTCTGAACCGAATAAAATGGTTTTTCCCGTTAAAACGGATTCATCTCCCGTAAAGAACAATAATCTGCAAAACTGCGACATAACCGTTTCTCCAAAAAAAACGGATAATCCGTTAGAAACCGTTTTGGTAAGTATCTCAAAAAAGGAAAAGGAATATCTTGAAGATCAGGCAAACGCCTGCGGCAGCAGCCTTTCGCAGTTTATCCGAATTCGTTCGCAGATGGATGAAACGGATGTTTTTGAACTCGAAAACACAATTTCTGAACAAAAAAAGGAGTTGGATGAACTTAAAATCAAACTTAGTTTTTATTCAACTCGGGAAATACACGAGGGAAAAACTGATTCCGGTGTCTATGATAGTTTCCATTTCAACTTGAATAAAAATCAGACGGATTTCATTCGCAAAAAATATCTCGAATCCTGGGACTTTGACGATACAGGGATGGAAACCGCATTACCGGGTGGACACAAAACAAATAACGAAGCTCAAGCAATTCTCGCCGATGAAAGAAAACAGCCGGGAGCGCTTGATGAGCATATCGAGTTCTGGATGTTGTTTCATTTGATGGACTCTATTGAACAACGACTCAAAAAGTATTGTGGTTATTCTGAAGAAGATTTTGAAGATGAATCGCTGATTGATCAACTTGATGATATTAGATAACAAAAATGCAATTAGTCAAAAAAGTAAGGCGGTCATTTTGGACGTCCTTCTTTTTTGCTAAAAAAAGTGAAAATCAAGTGAAAAAAAGTAAGAATCAAGTTGTTTTTAAGTAAGAAAGGTAAAACAGAGGTGATTTAAATTAATTTTCAGGCGGATTCATGTGTAATTATTTTCACCTTGGGAAATTGAATAACTTTCGTCAAAAATAATGAAGGTATCATACTTCAAGGTTCCTCTCGATATTGAACAGGGCAAATTGCGACAAGAAAAACAGAGTTACAAATATTCTTTCAAGATTTTCGCTTGATAGAAGACCCTTGAAATATTCAAAAGTTCCCCTTATAATTTATTTGTTTAACCCGTAATTAATGTGACATCTCTGCACACCAGCAGTCGTGTAGCATGATAACAAGCCTATTTCCAATCTCACCCTCACGTTTGTATGTGCCAATTATGCCATTTTACGTTTATGTAATAAAGAGCAC
>CAZNRQ010000361.1:0-4138 GCA_964574845.1 uncultured Bacteroidales bacterium | reverse complement strand
GCATGCATCAGCAGATGGTTGGTCTTGTCATATTGCAAACCCAGGGTCTGCGATACTTTAGCGCTTCCAGGCACAGCAGCTACTCCTGCGTTACCAATCAAAGGATTGATCTTATTGCCTTCTTTCAAAAACAGGTTCATCACCTTGCACAGAATCACCCCACCCATAGTAGCGATAATAAAAGCAACCGCACCCAGCACAAAAATCAGTACTGAATTTGATGTAAAGAAGGTCGGGGCTTGTGCTGATGCACCCACTGTGAGCCCTATCAGAATAATAACAATATCGATCATGGGTCCTTTGGCAGTATCAGCCAGTCGTTTGGTAACGGTACTTTCCTTAAGCAGGTTCCCAAAAAATAGCATTCCTAACAATGGCAGTGCAGCCGGAACCACAAAACAGGTCAGCAGCAAACCCACAATGGGAAATATTATCTTTTCTGCTTTCGAAACCACGCGGGGGGGATTCATACGTATCAGACGGTCCTTTTTTGAAGTAAGCATTCTCATAACAGGAGGCTGAAGAATAGGAGCCAAAGCCATAAAGGCATAGGCCGAAATCCCAATGGCAGCCAGCAATTCCAGAGCCAGTTTCGACGACAGAAACAAAGCGGTAAGGCCGTCAGCGCCTCCGATAATTCCAATAGCACCCGATTGGGCGCCAGTAAAACCAAAAAACAAGGCAGCCATATAAGCAGCAAAGATTCCCACCTGAGTGGCAACACCAATGATAATAAGTTTTGGATTCGAGATTATGGAAGTAAAATCGGTCATCGCACCTATTCCTAAAAATATAAGCGGTGCATAAATGCCGTGAGACACCCCGAAATACAGGTAGCTCATCATGCTGCCCGGTTCATTAATGCCAAGCTGCAGACCCGGATGAAAAGGCACATTGCCTATAAGTATTCCAAAGCCTAAGGGGACCAGCATCAGCGGCTCATAATCTTTTACAATCGCCAGCGTGATCAAAGCCAGTCCTACCAACAACATGATAACATGGCCAATGGTGAAGTTCGCGAAGGCAGTATAAGCAAAAAATTGGCTTAGGTGCTCCGAAACAAATGTCATGGTATTATTCATACACTAATCTCCTATCACGATTAAGATATCGCCTTCCATCACAGAGTCGCCCTGTTTGATTTTGATTTGCGAAACTTTTCCTTCTTTATCGGCATCAATGCTGTTCTCCATTTTCATGGCTTCTAGGGTTAGCAGCTTCTGACCTAGTTTCACACTGTCTCCCACAGCCACATGCACCTTAATGATAACACCGGGTAAAGGCGATTTGATGGCTCCGCTGCCTTTGGGTTCCGACGGACTGCTGGTCTTGGCCGTAGCTTTCGACGAATCGGTCGAGGGCACCGACATGGTGCGCACCAGTTTCGGGGTCTTCACCGGTTGCAGGGTCTTATCCACCTCAACTTCGTAAGTGGTACCGTTTACCTCCACCGTGGCAATATTGTCTTCAATATTCTGAATTTCGACTTCGTATTGGTTTCCGTGTATAGTGAACTTGAATTTTTTCATTGTTTTGCTATTTTGGTGATCTTCTTAATCCGTAAATTTTTGAACTCCATGGCGAATAGGTCCTCGAAACTTTTTTAATCGTCAACAGGGTATTTTCATGGTCGTGCAGTTCGTTCTGGTAATAGAAAAGTGCCAGTGCCACTGCTGCACCTAATTCTCCCGTGGGGTCGGCAGCTGCCGGCAAGGGTGCATCCTCGCCTTTTTTGCGCTGAAACCTCTTTCTAAGGTCAACAGTGTAGATACTGGTAATACTTTTAAAAACAAGGAACAGCACCAACAAAGAAAGAAATACCACCGCCATCACCAGCACCGTCATGCCAATGCCGATGGGGTCGGTTTCAGTTATCCTTTTTGCACTTTCGTGAACCTGGGGCAAGGTTTCCTGCAACAAAATCATTACTTGCATAGTGAACGTTTTTATAAAGGTAAATTAGAGTGCTTTTTCGAAGGATTGCTGTCTTTCTTGGTCGACAGCGATTGCAGCGCACGAATAATGCGGAATCGGGTATTGCGTGGTTCTATCACATCGTCAATATAACCGTATTTGGCAGCCTGATATGGGTTGGCAAACTTCTCTTTGTATTCCGCTTCTTTATCAGCCAAAAATTTGATCTTCTCATCGGCATCCTCAATTTCTTTCAGATCCTTCTGGTACAACACCTCAATCGCGCCTTTGGCTCCCATAACGGCAATCTCTGCCGAGGGCCATGCGTAGTTGATGTCTCCGCGAAGCTGTTTCGAACTCATCACGTCGTGTGCGCCGCCATACGATTTTCTCAGGGTAACTGTCACTTTCGGAACGGTGGCTTCTCCATAGGCAAATAAAAGTTTGGCTCCATGAATGATGATACCGCCGTATTCCTGTGTGGTGCCCGGTAAAAATCCCGGAACATCCACCAGCGTCACCAGCGGAATATTGAAAGCATCGCAGAAACGTATAAAACGGGCCGCTTTGCGCGAAGCATTGATGTCGAGCACACCCGCCAGATAGCTGGGCTGATTGGCAATGATGCCCACCGGCATGCCGTTGAAACGGGCATAACCAATAATGATGTTCGGAGCAAAATGCCTCTGTATCTCCAGAAATTCGTTGTTATCGACAATGGCGTGTATCACATCTTTTACGTCATAAGGTTTGTTCGGATTTTCAGGAACTATCTCGTTCAGGAAATCTTCCAGACGGTCGATGGGGTCGTCGCAGGGAGCCAATGGGGGATCTTCCAGATTGTTTTGCGGAAGATAGCTCAGCAGTTTTCTGATCAGCATAATGCCTTCCTGCTCGTCTTCGGCCACAAAATGGTTCACACCCGATTTCGAACCGTGAACCATGGCACCGCCCAATTCTTCGTCGGTAACCACTTCACCGGTAACGGTCTTCACCACCTTCGGACCGGTCACGAACATATAACTGTTCTTCTTGGTCATCAGAATGAAGTCGGTGAGTGCGGGCGAATATACGGCGCCTCCGGCACAGGGGCCGAAAATAGCCGATATCTGCGGTATCACTCCCGAAGCCATAATGTTTCTCTGAAAAATCTCGGCATAGCCGGCCAAACTGGTAACGCCTTCCTGAATACGCGCACCGCCGCTGTCGTTGATGCCTATCACAGGAGCGCCCACTTTCATGGCCATATCCATCACCTTGCAGATTTTCTGGGCAAAGGTTTCCGACAAGGAGCCGCCGAACACCGTGAAATCCTGCGAAAACACGTATATAAGTCTTCCGTCAATGGTTCCGAAACCGGTCACCACGCCGTCCGACATATAAGTTTCTTTTTCCAGTCCGAAATTGTTGCAACGGTGCGTCACAAACATGTCGAATTCTTCGAAACTGCCTTCGTCCAGCAGAAGTTCAATACGTTCGCGGGCCGTAAGTTTGCCTTTTTTGTGTTGCGAGTCTATGCGTTTCTGGCCTCCGCCGAGTTTTGCCAGTTCGCGTTTGTCGAGCAGTTCTTTTATTTTATCCTGATGAGCCATGGGGAAGTTATAAATTGAGATTTATGATTTTTGAATTGAGATTTGGATCTTGGTCTTTAGTAGTTAGTCTTTAGTAGTTAGTATTTAGTGTTGGGTCTTGGTCCGCCAGCTGGCGGATGGAATTTGGTCCTTCCTCCTAACAGTCTAATAGTCTAAACGCCTAATAGTCTATTTTTTGTCTTCGCAAAGTTCCGTCAGTACTCCCCCTGTCGATTTCGGGTGCAGAAAAGCTATCGAAAGTCCTTCGGCACCTTTGCGCGGGGTTTTATCTATTAGCTGAACGCCTTTGGTTTCCACTTCCTGCAGAGCATCTTCCAGTCCTTTGGCAGCAAAGGCCAGGTGATGTATGCCTTCGCCTTTCTTTTCGATGAATTTGCCTATGGGACCTTCGGGGTCGGTCGATTCCAGCAGTTCTATTTTGGTTTGTCCCACCATAAAAAAGGCCGTCTTCACTTTTTGTTCGGGAACTTCTTCAATGGAATAGCATTTGAAACCCAGCACGTTTTCGTAATATTTTATGCTTTCCTGCAGGTCTTTCACGGCAATTCCTATGTGTTCGATATGCGAAATGTTCATAGTGTTGATTTTTGTCAGCAAAATTATAATACTATATCAATAGAAGTTAAAAAAAG
>CAZNRQ010000360.1:0-4148 GCA_964574845.1 uncultured Bacteroidales bacterium | reverse complement strand
ATAACTTTCTGAGGAGATTTTTTTTTGAGAACTATGCCAAAGAATTATTGGATGATTATTTTTTTACACTCAGTGGTTTTTCCGTTGTTTAATTTTATGAAATAAACACCGGATGCAAAACCTTCGGTTTGAATTGTCGATTTATTTGTAAAGCTTCCCTTGTAAAGAATTTGACCAATATCATTGGAAATTTCGAAATGATAAGTTTCGTTAGTGTTTGTGCTTTCCAGATGTAAAACATCTTCAGCAGGATTAGGATAAATATTTATTCCCATTCCATTTAGATCAGAATTATTGTCATCAATACCAGCCGGTATTTTCCACGACCAAAGATCATTTAAAGGGGTCAGAGAAGTTTCTCCCGTTCCAATAAATGCTTCGCTGCCTACTTCAAAAGTAAAAGCTGCGGAGCGGGTGGGTAAACCACCGGTGGAGACCAATAATGTCCAGGTGTTGGCTCCGGGAGCATATTCGTAAAAGGTGTTATAATAGATTCCCCCTACCTCTTTTCCGGTTCCTACATATCCTTTATTGCCAATGGTAAAACTGCAAGTCCCTAATCTTGCCTGACCTGGCACAGGAGCTATACTGGTCCAGGTATCATTCTGCTTGTTGTATCTCCAGAAATCATTGGTAGCAACCGAATTGTTTATTAGTCCAGTCCCTAAAAATCCATACCCCTGAATAGCGAAGGCATTTCCATGGTTTCTGTGTCCTCCCGGATAATTGGTTAATTGAGTCCAGGCATTGGTGGCCGGAACATACATCCAAAAATCACTTAAATAATCATTGGGGTTGCAATAGGAGCCTGTTCCAACAAAGGCCGTATCACCTATTACAAAACAACTGGCACCATAGCGTGCTGTTCCAGGGAAATTGGCTTTTTGTGTCCATGTATCCGTGGTGGGTTCGTACTCCCACAGTTGATTGGTTCCATTGGTGTTGCTGGTGGCATCTCCTCCCAGACAAACATATCCTTTCCCATTGATAGAAAATGCAGTGCAGGCATACATGCCCGTACCCGGATAATTTGACTTTTGGGTCCATGAATTGGTGGCTGGATTGTATTCCCAAATATCATGATACTTAACTGCAGATGCATTAACACCCAGTCCGGCATAGGCCTTATTATTAACAACAAAAGCTATTCCGGCATATCTTGCGGGAGCCGGGAGACTTGTTTTTTGTGTCCAATCCTGTGAGTATGATGAATAACAGAAAACGAACAACAGCATTAAAATGGGGAAAGATTTTTTCATGTTAGTTTTTTTATGGGATTTGAGTTACAAAAATAAAAATAAATTTAATTGAACCAAAAAATTATAGATTTGTTTTTATTTTTTTTGATTTTTTACTTTAAGCAAGCCCGAATGGGGAATTAGTTATAATTTTGAATAACGAAATTAATACCTGTTGGCAATGCTGAAAGAAACTGTCGATTTTATCCGAAAGACCTATAATACTCCCGAAGCTTTTATTCCGCTTCACGAACCACGATTTACGGGAAACGAGAAAAAATACCTAAACGAGTGTATCGACTCCACTTTTGTGTCTTCGGTGGGGAAGTTTGTCAACAAGTTTGAAGAGGATTTGAAACTTTACACAGGGGCAAAATATGCCATTGCCACCTCCAACGGTACGGCTGCCCTTCATGTTGCTCTCTTACTGGCCGGAGTGAAACGAAACGATCTGGTCATTACCCAACCTCTTACCTTTATTGCTACCTGTAATGCCATTGCCTACATAGGTGCTGATCCACTGTTTGTGGATGTGGATAAGAACACCCTGGGATTGTCGGCTGATAAGTTGTATGATTTTCTGAAGAACAACACCCTTTTGGATTATAAAGGGGAGAGGGTTCATTACGACACTCACAAGAAGATTGCCGCCTGTGTTCCCATGCATACCTTTGGTTTTCCGGCTGAAATAGATAAAATAGTGGCGATTTGTAATGAATTCGGAATACCTGTGGTGGAGGATGCTGCCGAATCAATAGGCAGTTTTTACCAGGACAAACATACCGGCACTTTCGGACTTTTGGGCACCTTCAGTTTTAATGGCAACAAGACCATTACCTGCGGAGGCGGAGGGGCAGTGCTTACCGATAACAATGAATTGGGAGTATTGGCCAAACATCTGACCACACAAGCCAAGATTCCTCATCCCTGGGATTTCAAACACGATCATATAGGCTACAATTACCGTATGCCCAATATCAATGCTGCACTGGCCTGTGCGCAACTGGAGAATCTGGAAAGCTATATAGAGAACAAACGTGAGCTGGGAAAACTTTATGCCGACTTTTTTGATGCAACTCCCTACCACTTTCTTTCGGAACCGCCTCATTCCCGATCCAATGCCTGGCTTCATTCGATATTATTGAGCGACCGCACAGAGCGTGATGCTTTTCTGGAGTATACCAATAAGAATGGTGTGATGACTCGCCCTTCGTGGACACTGATGAATAAGCTGGAAATGTTCAAACATTGCCTGACCGCCGATCTGGAAAACGCCCAATTTATAGAAGACCGCCTGGTGAATATTCCGAGCAGCGTGAGGGTGAAGTAATTTTTGAATAACTATTTTACGACAACAACGATTCCATATTTGTGGATACGTTTATCTGTGTCGCAAGCTGTTTTATAATCCAAAACCCAGGTATAGACTCCCACTTTTACTATCTTTCCTTTATAACGGCCATCCCACCATTGTGTGACATCATTGGTTTCGAAAATTAACTCCCCCCAACTGGAAAATATCATAAAATGGTATTCCGGAATGCCTTCGCAAACGGGGCCATACAAATCATTAAGTCCATCCCCGTTTGGTGTAAAAGCGTTAGGTATGTAAAAATATCCCACAGAACCTACAACTGATAAGGTGTCTGACAATATGCAATTATCCCTTTCAACGCTGAGCCAATAACTACCCGGTTCCGTAATAGTAATAGTGGTATCAGTACTTCCGGTCGACCATACAAAAGAAGTATCATTTGAAGGAACCGATAAAACGATCTCCGGATTATCACACAAGGAAATCACACCTCCTAAATTAAGTTGTGGCACTACCGTCACATTTATGGTATCAGAAACAAAACAATTACCAATAGAAACCACAAGCCAATAAGTTCCGCTTTGGTTTACGGAAATGGATTGCGTATTAGCACCGGTTGACCAATTGTAATAAGCTCCCGGATTTCCCGCATCCAGATTTAAATTATTACCTGGACAAAGAATGGTGTCATTTCCCAGATTAATGTTAGGAGGAAGAGAAAAAGAAACCAGAATAGTATCGACAGCGGTGCACACCGAATTGCTTACCGACACCCAATAGCTTCCGTTGCTTGTTACTGAAATTGATTGTGTAGTTTCACCGGTCGACCATAGATAATTGCATCCCGCATTTCCTGCATCCAACTGTTGTGATGAAGCACCGCAAATTACAGTGTCATTACCGAGATTAACAGAAAGTGATTGAAAGTTGATCTGGATGGTATCAGAATTTGAACAGCTCCCATTGCTTACGGATACCCAATAAGTGCCGGAACTATTTGTTGAAATATTTGAGGTAGTGGCTCCTGTCGACCATAGGTAGGTTCCCCCTGGAATAGCGGCATTGAGGTTAAACGGATTCCCCGAACAAACTACGGTATCGTTACCTAAATTTACTATGGGAGGTTGTGATAAGGAAATATGTATGGTGTCAATCCCGGAACATCCTGCATTAGTTACCGAAACCCAATAGTAACCACTAAGATTAACAGTAACCGATGAAGTAGTGGCTCCTGTCGACCAAAGATAAGTGCTGCCGGGATTTCCGGCATGCAAAGTATAGGACGAAGCCCCGCATATAACCGTATCGTTTCCGATATTTACACTGAGTGAATGAAAATCAATTTGAATGGTATCCGAGTTGGTACAATGACCGTTATTAACCGATACCCAGTAAGTGCCGGGGCTATTTACGGATATAGTTTGCGTCGTAGCTCCCGATGACCATACATAAGTGCAACCGGGATTCGCAGCATTAAGAGTATAGTTTGTGCCAACACACAAAGAAGTATCATTGCCAAGGTTTACCTGTGGAATAGGATAAATCGTAATAACATGAACTATGGTGTCGCTTATCGAACCTTGATGGGCTATAAG
>CAZNRQ010000359.1:0-4153 GCA_964574845.1 uncultured Bacteroidales bacterium | reverse complement strand
AAACCGGCCGATTTAATTTGTATAGTTTTGTTGCTAAAATATATTTCGTGGAAAGGTGGTGCATGGTATGTTTTTTATTCGCAGGATATCGGAGGTTATAATAATATTCATTCTCATTATTGGGCTGTTTACAAGTTGCTCTACATTGAAGGCAGGCACAAATGGAGCATCAGATAATAAACCCGAGACTGGTAACATTGGTAAGATCACCACTGGCGAGCCTGTTGAAATTCCGGCAGTAGAAGTAATGCCGGAAGGAACGCTCATCTCTTATGATAAAGCCGGAGACACACTAGATGGTTTCGTTCTGGATGTCCCTCCTGGGGCCTATACCGAAGGCACATCTTTTAAAATCAGCTACGCTCCAATAACCGAACAAACCTTCGGCTCAGCAGTCACGCCCATTTCACCCATGATATCCGTCGACAATGGCGGGAAATTATCCGCGGAGCCAATATATATTCGTGTACCAGTCAGTGTCCCCGAGGGATACATTGCAATGGGGTTTTTCTATGACAAAAATACCGGCAATATTGAAAGTATGCCTCTATCCTCCGCCGACTCGGAATCGGTTACCGTTAGTACGCTTCATTTCTCCAGCTTTTTCATAAGCATGATTGAAAAGACTCTGCTTGAAAAAGATATTGTATCAGGATTTATACCCGGTGTTGACGACTTCCAGTTTGTCAACAGAGGCTCATATATTGCTCCCGACGGTCATTGCGCTGGACAGAGTGCTGTCGCGCAGTGGTACTTTTTAAAAAAACCCGACGGCACAGATGCACATCTGTATAACCGCTATGACAACAACGATAAACAGCCAAAAACACCAGATTTCTGGCTTGATGATTCCTACGGCTACCGTTTGTGCTCCGTTGTACAGTCAGATTATGGCACCGCAACCAACAAAATTGATAACGAAGAAGAAAAATGGCTCGCACTAACCGGCATTACATATACACATACGCTCGTAAACAATAAAATCAAATGGGAAAAGCATGAATCACCAGGGCTCGGAGATAATTTCACCAGGTGTTTATTCGCATACGGTATCCTGGTTACTGGACAACCGCAGCAAGTCGGTATTTTTAGTAATGCCGGCGGAGGACATTCGATGCTTGTTTATCGCGCAGATAAAGATAACCTATATATTGCAGATCCTAATTACCCCGGCAACACAGACCGACGAATTACTTATTCAAACGAAACCTTTGTGCCATACAACTCTGGCGCAAACGGTGATGAAATCGCAAAAGGCAATGGCAAAGCCTATGAAAAAATTGTATTCTATCCTGTCTCCGCCATGCTTGCAAAGGACAAAATCGCACAGCGTTGGGCTGAGTTCAAGGATGGCACCATCGGAAACGACGTATTTCCGGCCTATCAACTCAAGTACAAAGATGAGAAGGGTACCAATCAAGAGTTAAAGGACGGCATAACGACAAATCAGAAAATATTCGATGCAACCGCAACCGGAGCTAACGTATCCTTCTATAGGGACGGCGCGAAACTTCCTTTCGATAATGATTTTAATATATCCCTAAAACCGGGTAAAAACCTACTTGGGATTTATATTACTAAGGACGTCGGAAGTGACAGCAAATATATCGATTTCAAATATCTCACTGTAATTTATAATGGCCTCGCCATCTCTCCCGACCCACTCACCGGAGAAACAGGCAAAGAATATGAGTTTACCGCCACGATGGAAAGCAAAGAGAATGATGTTCATTATGAGTGGATGGTTAATAACGAGCTCAAGGATAGCACTTCGGAGCCTACATTTTCATTTACCTTCCCCACGAAAGGTAGCTACACAGTATCTGTCAAAGCTTTTTCCGGCAATAAAGAGTTAGGTAAGGATGATGCCAGAGTTGAGATAATCGATCCTATTAAGCTAACTCTGTCACCGAACATGTTAAAGGGTGAAATCAATAAGGAATACACTTTTGAAGCATTGATTGAAAACATGCCAGAAGGTACCGTTTATTACGACTGGTTTGTTAACGATGTGAAGCAGCAATCGTCGACTTCTCCTACCATAAAACTGACCTTCACCCAGACTGGCGAGTTAAAGGTTTCCGTGAAAGTTAGCACAAATGGTAAAGAGCTTGGAAAAACGGAAATCAAGGTGACGATAGAGAAACTTTCCAACAATCTTCCTATACTACAGCAGAACGGCTTCTTCGAAGCTGGTATTAACATGCGCGGTATTAATCATATTTACGATAAAAACAGTTCTCCGACAGACATCGAAAAAGAAGAAAACATCTATTTCTGGACAATGGCCACCCCAATCACCTGGGATGACACCAATTTTTCCGGCACAAGAAGCAGCAAGGACGCAGCTGGTACCAAGATGAACCAAACAATTGCTGGCACTGTTTCGAAGGACGGCAACACCTTACTCACGCTGTCCTGTAGCTTGAAGGTCGAAGGCACCGACCAAAGCACCTCCGTAACCATTGAGATGCAGAACATTCCATTCACATACATAGACGGTATGTTTTTCGGTTACTATCCACCTAACCCAGACATCAAAAAATATGTTGTCAAGCTCGAACACACCGTTCTCAGCAAATATATGGGTGCCGTCTACCACTCCTCGACCTACCTCACCCCCGTATGGACAAGCGATGCTAGCCTTGAGATCCGCTTCCGAAACACTTTGAACCCATAAACTCCACACGCTATTATCAAAATTAATGAGGTGATAAACATTTTAAACGACAAGGCAGGTGTAACCTATGGCAATATACTGTATGAGCGGCACAGGGAATTCATATTATGTTGGGAAAAGAATCGCTGAAGCGCTTAATTTGATATTAAGAAATGGGTTAAATATTCATACTAATGATGGAGCCATAATTATGGACAATGATGACTATGTTGGATTTGTTTTTCCTATCTATGATTTTAAAGCCTCTAAGGTGTTCTTAAAGCAAATACAAAAAATTAAGGTCAGTCAATCTGCTTATGTATTTGCTGTTGCAACTTATGGCGTCGGAACACTGAGTACATACAAAAATTTCACCTCAGAAATGGAATCATGCGGTAAGCGGATTGATGGAGGATTCGCAGTATTTATGCCACATAACGCTGTCGGATCAGGTGGTCTAAGCGATGAAGACATCTATAAAATATTAAATTTGAGTGAAAAAGATTTGGAAAGTGTAATAAAATGGGTAAAAAATAGAGAAAAAGGCGACCATATGAGCACAAAGGCATTTGATTTATTAAAAAGCAAATATGCTCGAAAAATGATACCGGCTGTAATTTCTCTGATGAAAGCACTTATATTTCATGGCGCGGATTCATTGAAATTTCAAGTTGATGATAATTGTGTCGAGTGTGGCCTATGTTCAAGGATATGTCCTGCTCACAATATAAACAGAGTAGATGGCGCTCCAAAATTCGGTGATAATTGCATAAACTGCTTTGCTTGTATCCAATGGTGCGATAAAATGGCCATTTCATTCGGTGGTAAAAGACTTGGGCTAAGAAAATACACACATCCAAAAGTCGAGGCCAGAGAAATGATTGAGTTTAATGGCAATAAAGAGACTTTGTAAATTTTTCAGTTTATAAATGTCTGAGATAGACAATACAAGTTATAACCGATATTAATGAGGAGACTGAAGAAATGAAAAAGAAAAGAAAAACCATAATACTAATATTTATAGCGATAATCAGTATTATTGTTATTTTTTCAGTCGTAAAGTCAAATATTGAAAACAACCTTAAAGAACTGATTAATGTATCAATATCGGATGTTGATTTGAGTAGTGTGCAGAATGGTAATTATCCAGGTAGCTATAAAGTTTTCCCAATAGCAGTTAAATTAAGTGTCAAAGTGCGTGACCACAAAATCAGTTCTATAGAGTTGCTGGAACATAAAAATGGGCATGGAACACCTGCTGAAGCAATTCTAAACAAGGTTATTGAAGCACAAACTTTGAAGGTTGATGTTATTTCTGGTGCGACGTATAGCAGCGTTGTGATATTAAAAGCTATTGAAAACGCGTTATCATATTCAAATTGATTGTTGAGGAGCAGATTGGATTCGATAAATTAACGATAATAGGAAATATAACAGATCATATTTCGCAAAAGCCCATTTCATTTAGAATATGTTATAATTATATATATATTT
>CAZNRQ010000358.1:2425-4155 GCA_964574845.1 uncultured Bacteroidales bacterium | reverse complement strand
GTCAGAACCGGAACAAATACAAGTTCTTCTTTTTCAAGAGTAACCTTCTCCAACGGAGACTATACAGCTACCGGTACTGTTAGGTCAAATCAGGAATGCTATGCTATGAATGGCACATCGGGCTCATTTCATACAAATGGTAATCTGGCTTCATTTGCATCAACTTATGTCAATATTGGGCCGTTATATATTGATGGTGTTGGTACCACACTAACAACAGATTCTATAGAGTTGATGAACAACGGGAATGTATATCATTCAGCCGGAGTTGCTAACTACGGCACTTTGAAGATTAATTCAGGTAGCACCTATGAGTGTTCAAACTCCCCGTCCGTATACATAAGTAATACGATGAATAACAACGGAACTTTAACCTGGGCTTCATCAACTTTTACATTTAATGGTAACAACAATCAAACAATAAGGGGATCAGCACCCTCCACCTTTTATAATCTTACATTAAATAATACAGGGATTCTTGGTATTGCTAATAAGATTTCTTTAATTCAACCTATAGCAGTTACTGGCAAATTTGATCCAAATCAAGGCATTTTGATAACTGATAACACGAATATTTTAACAATGATAGCAGGTTCAACCACTAATACAACTGCTGGAACCGAAACTTCATTTGTTGATGGCCCTATGATAAAAATTGGTTCGACAGCATTTACTTATCCTACAGGCGATATAAATGGCAACAATTATGTTTGGGCACCTATTGGCATGTCTTCACCTGCTTCCGCCAGCGACTCATACACGGCTCAATACTTCTTTTCATCACCTGAACCAGTTGCCGGTAATAACTGGATAAGTTCAATGATGTGCGATCCCTCAGCCTTAGATCATGTTAGTGGTATCGAATACTGGGATCTTCATCAGAATATTGGTTCAAATTACCCTGATGTTACACTTTATTGGAAGTCAGGCACTAGAAGCGATATACAAAATATATCTGACATTGTTGTTTCTCATTGGGAAAGCTGCGCTTCTAACGGAGGAGCTAATAAATGGGCATCAAAGGATGGAAATGTTGTCAATGGCAGTACACCAAGTTCAGGGAGTGTCACATCTTCTGTGGCATTTTCAAGCTACAGTCCGATAACCTTTGGTACTAAGAATAAAACAAACCCATTACCTATTGAATTGATTAGTTTCAATGCAAATTGTAGTAATAATAATATTGTTATTGATTGGACAACGGCTTCAGAAACAAACAACAATTATTTCATTTTGGAGGGTAGTACAGATGCAAAAACCTGGCGTCATGTTAAAACTATAGAGGGGGGACATAACAGTTCAACCATGCGAAACTATACTGTTGTAGATGAAAATGCCAATTCTGCAATATCTTACTATAAATTGACACAAGTTGATTTTGATGGAAATACCAAAACCTTCGACCCAATATCTGTGATTTGTCCTTCGATTGAAAATGAAAACCCATCTGTAAGTTTTTACCCAAATCCATTTATATCAAACATAACGGTGGATATAAGCAATTTGGCATTCGAAAAGGGAACGATTCAAATATTTGATATGGTAGGCAAATTAGTTATTGAAAAGTTAATAGGAAACAAAGATTTTGACGCTTCAAAATTGAATATAAATCTTCAAAGCCTACCATCTGGATTGTATTCTGTTAATTTTACAACGAATAATTTCACGACTTCTTCAAAGATTATAAAAGATTTTTAAGAACAGTGAGATTATTAATGATTTTGTCTGTC
>CAZNRQ010000358.1:0-2415 GCA_964574845.1 uncultured Bacteroidales bacterium | reverse complement strand
ACTTCATGAGAAAACTATTTACTATTATTTCTTTATTTTCAAATTTTCTGGCTATTAACGCTTATAGTCAGTGGACGCAATCACAGTTTGTAATTGGAACATTTTGGGATCCAAGATATACCAGTACAACAGATACAAACAATGCAAATGCTGCGGCAGATATTACCAGAATGATAGAAGCAAAAAATGCAGGCTTTAATTTGATGACCGGCACAGGAGAAAATGCAGATGTAGCATGGCATACAACCGGTGGAATGCAATATGGTTTATTTTTAGCCGGTAAGGCAGGAATGAAATACATGGTTACTGATCTCAATTATTGGGGTGTCCAGTCATACGATGCAACAGCAGCTGCAACAGTAATTAACAGTTATAAAACTCCATCATTAAGTAATGGTCAAAGGAATGCTTTGTATGGTTATAATATAAAAGACGAACCGCTTTTATCAGAAGCAACGAATTTAAAAAGCTGGTTATCGTATTTAAAAACGAATGACTTGTCAAAGCTAACCTACGTAAATTTAATGCCTCGCTACTATTATCCGGCGGGATCAGCAGGAAATACCTCATACAATACCTATCTGGAAACCTTCCTGAATGATGCCAATACAGCCAATCGACCTGATGTTGTTGCTTTCGATAGTTACCCAATTCTTTCAGGACCAACATACCGCACTGATTACTTTTACAATTTGGATATTATAAGAACAAAAGCAGGAACACGACCTTTCTGGTGTTATCCAATGACAACACAGAGTGGAGGCTATCAAAGACCCAATGCTGCACAAATTATGTTTTCTGATTTTTGTCCCCTGGCTTACGGTGCAAAAGGCTTAATATACTTTACTTACTCTATTCCTACCTCCGGTGGCCCATGGCAAGATGGGTTGATTGATGCAAATAACAATCAAACGCCTCTTTATAGTACTGTAAAAACAATTAATCAATACATAACCAATTTGATTGGTCCAATGGTGATGAGATCTAAAAATTTAGGAGCGTTTCATAAATCGACAACTCCAACTGGCGAAACGACTGTTACCTTACTAAGTGCCTCTACCCCTTTTCTTGCAAGTACCGCAGGCCTAAATAATGCAAATTTGTTGGCAGGAGTCTTTCAAGACAAAACAGATCTGACAAAATATCATGGGTTAGTGGTAAATAAAAATTTTTCAAGTGTTGCAACAGTGACGATTGTGCTACAGGGAAATTATACAAACTCTGTTTATGTGGCGCCCTCTGTTATAGGATATACGGGAAGTACAATGTTTACAGCAGTTACAGCAACTTATGCTTCAGGCAAAACCACATTTTCTATACCAGGTGGTTTATCTGGTGGAGAAGGAAGATTATTTACAGTTTCTGTGCCTAAAATAAGTAGTGTTGCAAAAGTTAATGTTTCTTGTAATGGAAGTGCAAACGGCTCAATAACAATTACTGCTGCCGGAGGTACGGGAGCATTACAATACAGCAAGGACAATGGTGTTACATGGCAAACATCTAATGTTTTTAACGGACTAATTGCCGGTAATTATACAATCAGGGTAAAAGATGCCAATAATTTTGAATTTGCATACGCTTCAAATCCTGCGGCAATAACACAACCTACTGCAATCACTATAAGTAAAATAGTTACTGTAAATAATACTATATTTGGCGGAACCACTGGTTCTATCACTGTCACTGCTTCAGGTGGTATGGGTGCATTACAATACAGCAAAAATAATGGAAGCAGTTGGCAGAGTAGTAACGTATTCAGCGGATTGGCTGCGGGCTCTTATATTGTCAACGTAAAAGATAATAATGGATGTATTGTTGCTTATGCTTCCAACCCAGTTATAATTACACAACCAGTATCCTTAGCCACTATCAATACTAATTCATCAGATAATAAGTCTTCGGTAAGTTATTACCCTAACCCTTTTTCTTCAGAAATATCAGTTGATATTAGAAATATGGAATTCGAAAAAGGAACAATTCAAATATTTGACATGTTAGGCAAATTAGTTGTTGAAAAGCAAATAGAAAATAAAGATTTTAAAGCTTCAAAATTGAATATAAATCTTCAAAACCTGCCATCAGGATTGTATTCTGTTAAATTTACAACAAAAAATTTCACAACTTCTTCAAAGATTATTAAAGACTTTTAAGAACACTGAGGTTATAAACAATATTAGTCTTTTATTAAAATCAATGAATGTTTTTTTTATAAAACTTAACTTCATGAGAAAACTATTTACTATTGTTTTTTTATTTTCAAATTTCCTTGCTATTAACGCTTATAGTCAGTGGACACAATCACAGTTTATAATTGGAACATTTTGGGACCCCAGATTTACCAGTACCGTTGACACAAATAACGCAAATGCAGCAGCACCTTTTGCCAGGCTGAATATACCGGAACTGAAAACTCCC
>CAZNRQ010000357.1:0-4155 GCA_964574845.1 uncultured Bacteroidales bacterium | reverse complement strand
GTATATCAGCGCATCAGGAGTATCCCTTTTGCAGAACTGGTTGGGCTGAGTTGCGGATGCAAAATCTGTTTTCACCGAAAAAATAACCACACTCACCGAATATTTAGCCCCTTTTGTAGAAAATATTTTTTTATGAATAAATAGTTTCTGACCTTTGTGGAAAATTAATTTAGAAAAACACATGAAAAAACTCCTCACCTTAATTCTAGTTTTGGCACTGGTCGGCGGACTGGGCGCTCAGAACAAAAAAACCAATAGCAAACAGTTAAACTGGTACAACAAAGACCTTAAGTCGGACAAAGTTTACGGTATCAGCACCGAAAAAGCTTACAAAGAACTGCTTAAAGGCAAAAATCCGGTTCCCGTAGTAGTTGCAATTATCGACGGCGGAACTGACATCAACCACGAAGATCTTCAGGGTGTGATATGGACCAACAAAGGCGAAATCGCCGGAAACGGAATTGACGACGATCACAACGGTTACATCGACGATGTGCACGGATGGAACTTTATTGGCGGAAAAGACGGCAAAAGTGTGAAAGAAGACAACCTCGAAATTACCCGTCAGTATCGCAAGCTGAGCGCAAAATATAAAGATGTTGACCCCAAAACCATGGATGGCAACGCTGATTACAAACAATTTCTGGATCTGAAAGCCAAATATCTTGAGAAAGCCGAAGCCGCTCAGAAACAATATCCCAAGTTTTGCAAGATTGCTGACAAGGTGCATGCTTCGGACAGCATCATCGTAGCCTTTCTTCACAAAAAAGATTATACCGCCAAGGATCTGAAAAAGATCAAATCGAAAGATGCTCTGATTTTATCGAGCCGCGACAACCTCACCTATTGGGTAGGAATGGGTGTGAAAGCCGACGACCTGGTGGGCTACAAAGACCAACTGAAAGCTGAAGCAGAATACCAATATAATGTTGATTTCGATCCCCGCGGCATAGTGGGCGACAACTACGAAGTGAATTCAAGCCCTTACTATGGCAACAACGATGTGGTAGGCCCAACCCCTTCACACGGAACTTTCGTGGCTGGTAATGTAGGCGCGGTTCGCGGCAACAAAAAAGGAGCCGACGGCGTGGCCAATTGTGTTCAGATGATGATAGTACGCGTGGTGCCCGATGGCGACGAGCGCGACAAAGATGTGGCCAACGGTATTCTTTATGCTATTAACAATGGTGCCAAGGTGATCAATATGAGCTTCGGCAAATCATATTCTCCACAGAAAAAATTCGTTGATTCGGTTCTGCGTATTGCCAATACCAAAGATGTGGTGCTGGTTCACGCTGCCGGAAACGACGCAGAGAACAACGATGTGGTGACCAACTACCCCGAAAACCGCGATGCTCAAAACCAGAAGCTTTGCAATAGCTGGATTACCGTGGGTGCCAGTTCAATGAATGCAGGAAAAGACCTTGTTGCGCCTTTTTCAAACTATGGCAAACAGAATGTAGATGTATTCGCTCCCGGCCTCGATCTTAACGGACTGGAGCCCGGCAATAAATATGGCAATGCCAGCGGCACTTCTATGGCCAGCCCTGTAGTAGCCGGTCTGGCTGCTGTTATCAGAGGTTATTTCCCCGAACTTACCGCAGCCGAAGTTTGCGATATCATTATTAAATCAGCTTCCAAATTCTCAGAAGATGTGAAATGCCCCGGTCAGTCGGAAGAAGCTGTAATGAAAAATTTCAGCGATCTGTCGGTAAGCGGTGGTGTAGCCAATCTTTACAATGCTGTTTTGATGGCACAGGAGATGGTAGCTGCGAAGAAAAAGTAGAGCAACATAGCTTTTATTCAATACTTAGGACAGAAGACCGGAGTCCCAAGTCCGAAGCGATAAAAAGAAACTCCCGAAGTGTTAGACTTCGGGAGTTTTTTATTTACCATGGAGCAAACTCTGAACTCCTGATAAATAAAACTTTAAAAAACTTCGTAAAACAAGCTTTCTGAGTATATTTATTTTTATCTTTGGTGATATTTAGGCGTCATGAGAAAGATATTCCCTTTAATATTTTTACAATTCTTCTGCTTATCCGTTTTTTCTCAGAATAATGCACCTACTGCAGTGACCGATTATGTGGTTACTAAACGCGGACATGCAATTTTTAATATTTTGGCAAATGACTTTGATATTGATGGAGATTCAATTTATGTGTTCCAATGTTACCAACCCCTTCACGGAACAATAAAAAAGATTGCTACCGGAGTATTTGAATATAACGCTTTCCCAGATTTTCGTGGAGGAATTGATTCTCTTAAATATTGGATAAGAGATACTCATACTCCTCCAAACAATTCATTTGGTAAAGTAATTTTTACGGTTGATAATACATTGACCTATGATTCGGTTAGCAACAACAATATTTGCGCAGGAGTTAATGCAAGCGGATTACTTTTTAGCTATTGCAGAGTTTTAGCTCCTTATAATACTAATTTTTATCCATCATTTAAAGTTCCAAAGAATTCCGGAATAAACTCAATTTTTAGTGGTAATTTGTGGTTAGGAGGCCTCGATTCTGAAGATTCATTGCATATGGCTGCAAACATGTACACTTACTATGGTAGTGATTTTTGGGCCGGTCCGGTATCCGATGTTTATGATTCTCTTTATGATTTTAAATATAACAGACTTTGGAAGATCACAAAAGCCGATATTGATTATCATATTGCACACTGCTGGCAACCAAATTATATTCCTTCACAAAGGCTTATCGATTGGCCAGGCAATGGGGATGTAAGTCATGGACAATCAGGCATCATTGCTCCTTTCTATGACAATAACCATGATGGCATCTATGATCCTTACTCGGGAGATTATCCCCTGATCAAAGGAGATGAAGCCGTATTTTTTGTTTATAACGACGACAGATATCCTCATATGGAAACCGGAGGCAAAAAACTGGGTATTGAAGTAAGAGCTATGCTATATGCCTTCGATTGTCCGTCTGATTCTGCTTTATGGAACACTATGTTTTTACATTTTACAATCATCAACCAGTCCTCAGAAATTTACCATGACACTTATGTAGGAACTTTCATCAATAATGATTTGGGGTATCCGCTAGATGATTATTTGGGTTGTGATGTTCAGAGAGGCAGTTTTTATAGTTATAATGGACTAAATAATGATCTAACTCAGGGAGGGTGGAATGGTTATGGTAAAAACCCTCCAGCACAATCTGTAACTGTGTTAGGGGGGCCTTTTATAGATGCGGACGGCATAGATAATCCTGCCGGGAATTGTGATGAAAGCGTAAATGGATTGAACTTTGGAAATAACATTATTGATGACGAACGATATGGATTGAGTTTTTCAGGTAATTTTTTTGGTCAAGGAGGTTATGATGGGATAACTGTCCCAGAAGAAGCTCCCGATTATTATAACTATTTACATGGTTTTTGGAAAGACAGTATTCAATTTCTTTATTGGGGAATAGGTAATCCAAATGCAGGAGGAACTGGACCTGTGTGCAGGTATTTATATCCAGACAATTCTGACCCCTGCCATTACGGCACATGGGGTATTGATCCCGGCGGAACAGAACCCTGGACCGAAAAACAAGCAAACAATCCGCCATACGACAGAAGAAGCTACGGTTCGTCGGGTCCTTTTACTTTTAAACCCGGCGATATAGAAGAATATGATCTTGCTTTTGTTTTTGGCCGCAATTTCACCGACTCAAATGCCACAGCAGCTATACCTGTTATGCAACTGCGCATCGACAGCGTTCGCAGCTATTTTATTAAAGATAAAACTCCCTGCGGAGGCAATTTTTCGGGGTATAAACCGGCCATTGACAATCCTGCATTTCTTTATGTCTATCCCAATCCAACCAATAGCAGCATCACACTGGAATATGCGCCGGGCACATACACCCAACTGGTAATGTTTGACATTTTAGGCAATGTTTTATTATCTCAAACACTTACGGAACTGCGCACACATCTGATAGATCTATCAGTTTTTCGCAGTGGTATGTATTTTCTCAGGGTAGATGACGGAGTTAACTACACGATTAAAAAGATCATTAAGACAAATTAGAGTTTCGTTCGAAAGAACGAATAAAGAATCTTCTGTTTCATTCTAAATAAATTCAGTAACTATTGCATATTCCATTGTTTCTCAAATAATTTAAGTTACAAACT
>CAZNRQ010000356.1:0-4181 GCA_964574845.1 uncultured Bacteroidales bacterium | reverse complement strand
CCCTGTATCATCCCCTGATTGATCATCTTCTGGAAAGGTTCGTCTTTCACGGTCAGACCGAGGTCATAAAGGAATTTGTTCCAGAAACGGGCATAGATCAAATGTCCGGTGGCATGTTCGGCGCCACCTATATACAGGTCGACATTCTGCCAGTAGGCGTTGCTTTCTTTGGAGAAATATTCAGTATCGTTCTGTGGGTCCATATAGCGCAGATAATAAGCGCTGGAACCGGCAAAGCCCGGCATGGTATTGGTCTCCAAAGGATAGCCTTCTTTGGTCTGCCAGTTTTTGGCTCTGGCCAATGGAGGATCACCTGCTTCTGTGGGCAGATAAGCATCCACAGGAGGAAGTTCCAAAGGAAGTTCTGATTCGTCCAGAGTATAAGGAATCCCATTTTTATAGTAAACAGGGAAAGGTTCTCCCCAATAACGTTGACGACTGAAGATGGCATCGCGCAAACGATAGTTGATCTTCCCCTTGCCTATCTCCATACCTTCCATGCAGCCAATGGCAAAAGCTATGGCTTCTTTCACTTCCATACCATTGAGGAACTCTGAGTTGATGAGTTTGCCTTCCTTGGCATCGTATGATTCTTGGGAGATATCACCTCCGCTAACCACTTCAATAATATCCAGACCAAAGTGTTTGGCAAAAGCATAATCACGGCTATCATGAGCGGGAACTGCCATTACGGCACCTGTTCCATAACCTGCCAGCACATAATCGCCTATCCATATCTGCAGTTTCTTTCCTGTGAAAGGATGTATGGCATAAGCTCCGGTGAACTGTCCGCTGATCTTCTTCACATCGGCCATGCGTTCGCGTTCGCTGCGGTTCTTGGTATCTGCAATATATTGCATCACGGCTTCGCGGTATTCGTCGGTTACTATGTGCTCCACATATTCATGTTCGGGAGCCAGTGTCATATAGCTGACGCCAAAGATGGTATCGGGACGGGTGGTGAATACTTTTAAAGTCACCGGGTAATTCTCTATGATAAAATCGAGCATCACTCCTTCGGAGCGGCCAATCCAGTTGCGTTGTACTTCTTTGATGGGTTCTGACCAATCGAGAGTATCCAGTCCGTTCAATAATCGTTCGGCATAGGCAGTGATGCGCAGCAGCCATTGTTTCATGGATTTGCGAACCACCGGATGACCTCCTCTTACGGAGAATCCTTCACTTACCTCATCATTGGCCAACACAGTTCCCAAAGCAGGACACCAGTTTACCATGGTATCGGCATGATAAGCCAGACGATAATGCATAAGGAAGTTCTGCTGGCGTTCTTCTTTAAAAGTATTCCAATCCAATGCACTGAATGCTTCATGAGGTATGCAGGCTGCTTCTATGCCTTCGGAACCATTTTCTTCGAAATATTTTATCAGGCTGCTGATGGGCTCGGCCTTGTCGGTTTGTTTGTTGTACCACGAATGGAACAACTGAATGAAGGTCCATTGGGTCCATTTGTAGTATTTGGGATCGCAGGTGCGTACCTCGCGGCTCCAATCGAATGAGAAACCTAAGAGATCCAGTTGTTCGCGATAGCGTGCCAGATTCTTTTCGGTGGTGATGGCCGGATGCTGACCGGTTTGTATGGCAAACTGCTCGGCAGGCAAGCCGTAAGCATCGTAACCCATGGGATGCAGTACGTTGAATCCTTTATGACGTTTGTAACGGGAATAGATATCGGATGCTATATAACCCAAAGGATGACCCACATGCAGACCTGCTCCCGAAGGATAAGGAAACATATCCAGTACGTAATATTTGGGTTTGCTGTGGTCGATGTCTGTACGATAAATATCGTTCTGCTGCCACCATTGCCTCCACTTTTGCTCGACTTCGCGGAAATTATAGTCCATGTTTACTTGCTTGTAAGAAATAAGGTGCAAAAGTAAGAAAAATGAGGGATTTGGTAATGATACAATTATGCAATTATACAATTATACAATTGGGTCGATGGGCAGACTTGTAGCATGAGGGGAAGGAACAAGCTAAAGCCAAAACGGTTTGAAACTTACTTCTAGTCTTTAATACACCGAATAGAATTACCGATATTTCGGTCGCTTTCTACAATGAGCACAGTGCTTTTGTTGTAATCAAGCCTGAAGCTTTTGATGTTGGGAAATATGGATTCGGTGGAAGTCCAGAACATAGCAAACTTGGTAGGTTCGCTCAGATAACCCAATAAAGTGCGGAAACCATGAGGTAAGGCAGTGAAACCACTGCTGTTGGTGGCTCCTGTGTTAGGACTCTTCCAGTGCAAGGTTCCGGCTTCTTTCAGATAGCCTCCGACTACACTTCCTCCTCCGGCAAAGTCTGTCAATTTGGTCCATTCTGCTTCGGAAGGTAAATGCCAACCCGAGGGACAAGCTTTTTTAGAGGCTTCGTAAGTATAACTTCTTCCGTAGATATTGCAATCTATGCACCAACTGCCGGGCATTTCATAATTGAGGTTTTCGGCCAGCCAGGTTTGTCTACCCAACGTAACTGTTTTATATGTCTTGCCATCACGGCCGTCTGTTATTGTGCTGGTCACAGGATTGCTGGCAATAACGTTTGCATCCTGCAAGGTGCCCACGAAATCATTTGTCATTTTGGCGTCTTTCGCTGAAAAAACATCTTTGCTGCCATTGGCATATTTTATCATAAATATTTCGGACTTCTGTTGGTTATAATCCGGACCATTGAGGTTGTCCCACTTCTTATAAGTGACCGCCTCAGTTCCGACTACACTGACCTTAGCCTGTATCTCGTCTCCGTTTTTCAGTATGATTACATCCTGGGCAAAGGCACGACTGCCAGCCAAACAGCAGCCCAATAACAACAGAAAGGCGAAAAATGGTTTCATTTTTTTATGATCTTAGGGGTTAGTTGGGCAAATATAGGAAATTATAAGAATTGTGGAGTTAAGGGAAGCAGAATCTCAAATAAAATAAAACGGCGGAGATTGGAACCTCGGTTGAACGGGAAGCAGGATAAAACGTTTGGACACCCGTGTATAATGAAAAGACACCTGCATATTACGGTTGAACACTTCAATAATACGACATGTCACCACGATATCAGAGAAAGTCGCTACAATATCAGAGAAAGTCGCTAGGATATCAGAGTTGAACACCGGGATATCAGAGAAAGTCACTAGGATATCAGAGTTGAACAAGCAGATATCAGAGAAAGTCGTTATTATATAGAGATAAACACCCGCCTAAAATGATTGTGCACCCAGATATCAGATCTATTCCTAAATTCATTAGAAGATATTTTGGGCATTTCAAAGAAAAAGAAAGACGATTTTATTTATCAGGATGGTATTTTTAGGTTTCAGGAAGGTTTATTTAGGTTAGAGGTAGGTTTTTTCATGAAAATGGTAGTTTATTTTATGAAAATGAAAGAATACTTTACAAAACAGCCTTAGGGATTTACACTTAAGGAAGGCTATTTACAATATGAAGCAGGAAGTTTTAATGCAGTTGCTTTTTCTTTGATTTTTTGGGACGACGATATCTGAGTCCGGAAATCAGACTGTATTGCACGGGGGTGATGGCTTTGACGGAGCGTACGTATTTTTTTACGGCATAGGCAATGTCGACGAGGCCCGTGGTGGGTGCATAGAAGATTTCGTTGCGATCGGAAAGGGCGAGAAGCCAGGGTGCGTTGGCTTCGGCGGCATCGACGTTGATCTGATTGAGGGAGGCTTCGAAATCGTGCATGGCAGGCGCGAGGAGTTCGGTTTCGTTGGGAGTGTAGCCGGGCTGACTGAGGACGAAGTTTATGAAGCGCGAGAAGAATTGGGCCTGATTGAAGTAGCAATGTTGAGATGCAGATATTTGTTTTGCATCTTCGGGGGAGGGATTGAGGATTTTGGCGGATTTGCGTTCGCCACGAATTTTGCGAACAAAGTATTGTGCTCCCTGGATTATTACTTTGTTTACGTCTTTGCTGGCCTGAAGGGCGCAGAAGATGCGTGTGGTGTAGAGCATCATTTCGTGAAAGAGGAGCATGCGGGCTTTGAGTACGTTGGAACGAGGCGTTTCGAGTTGTATGATTTGCTGGAGGGCATTGGCGGCATTGGTTTGTACGGTTTGAAGGTGCAGAATTTTCAAGAGGTCGTTGGAGGGGTTGTAGAGATCTGCATATTCTGTTACTGCGATAATTTCTTTACCGAAGTTTTCGAG
>CAZNRQ010000355.1:3865-4183 GCA_964574845.1 uncultured Bacteroidales bacterium | reverse complement strand
ATATAAAGGCACAAATAATGAGAAAATTATACTTTTTGTTATTCCCATTTATTTTATTTGGAGTATTGTCAATTATTTCAAATAGTTGTAAGAAAAATGAAGTAGACAATGACCCACCTAATTTAATTGTCACCACTGGGAATCTCGGTTTTATTCTTGGTCCACATGGTTATGTCTATAAAACAACCAATGGAAGTGTCGATTGGTCTGCTACTGGATATTATCATACTGATGCGGTCGCAATAAGCTTGCCTACTGAAAATATTGGTTATATCCTTAGTCCTTTAGGTTATGTCTATAAAACAACCAATGGGGGAG
>CAZNRQ010000355.1:0-3765 GCA_964574845.1 uncultured Bacteroidales bacterium | reverse complement strand
TTGACTGGGCTTCCAGTGGTTATTATCATACCGATGCTGTAGGAATCAGTTTTCCTACTGAAAATATTGGGTATATGCTTAGCCCATTGGGTTACGTCTATAAAACAACCAATGGGGGAGTTGACTGGGCTTCCAGTGGTTATTATCATACCGATGCTGTAGGAATCAGTTTTCCCACTGAAAATATTGGCTATATGCTTAGCCCATTGGGTTACGTCTATAAAACAACCAACGGTGGAGTTGACTGGACTTCTATTGGATTTTATCATACCGATGCTGTCGGGATAAGTTTTCCCACTGAAAACATTGGCTATTTGCTTAGCCCATTGGGTTACGTCTATAAGACAACCAATGGTGGGGTTGACTGGGCTTCTATTGGATATTATCATACCGACGCTGTTGGAATAAGCTTCCCATCAGAAAATATTGGTTATATGCTCAGTCCATTAGGTTATGTATATAAAACAACCAACGGGGGTGTTGATTGGGTTTCCAGTGGGTATTATCATACCGATGCTGTTGGCATTAGCTTCCCCTAAATAACAAAACTCAATTATTTTAAAATAGCAATAACTCATGCTGTCCAAGTAAGGTTTCAATTTTCTGCCTAAAATATTCAGGGGAGGTAGAGCTTTTCAAATTAAATCTTTGGCTCAATTTTATTAGGGGGAGGTTTTTCATTTTGTTATGAATAAAATTATTTTAATTTTGTTTGTGAAAAGAACTGCTTCTTTTTTAGATGAACTATTAAGGTGATATTATTGATAAGTTTATTATGCGGTTAAAATCGTTTAGAAATGATAATAGATGCATTCAAACAATTAAAACAAAAAATGAAACTCGCAGTTATATGGTTAATTATCAATGTAAAAACGGATAACAAGGATTGTTATTCCGCAGTAAAGATAAAGGCAAAAAGACGACAAAAACTTAACTGCCAAGTGTAAAGAGAAGACGACAGTGATGAATTGAAAAGTAAACTATTATGAAAGGATTGAATAACGAAATATTGAAAGGACAAGAAAGCCGACCCTCAAGCAGACCGGATGTTTTTTATTATTTGCCCAGCGTACATTTTTTAAAAGCAGTTTTAGCCAGCCCAACCAGTGACCATAAAGATTCATTTAAACCTATCTGTAAACATAAATAAGTTATGGCATATAGCAGCGAAGAACTTATAGAGCCATTTGGGGCGGAAAACGCCTCAGCAGCAAGTGGAAGAGACCCATTAGCCATTCAGAACAGTAGTGTAGTTATCTATACGAAAATGATGGCCGGTATCACGAATGTTACTAACAGGATTCGTTATAATGGTTTTTATTGTTGGCTGATTGAAACTATTCTTCAAAACATTAACAAGAAAAATTCTCAAGTAGAACAGATTCGTTATTTACGGAGAGCAGAATTGCTTTTAGCTTACATGATGGTAAAAGAGTTTCCAGAAGCCACAGGCGTAAGCGGAAGTGCTTATGCAGGGAAAAATATGAAAGCAAAAATCAATTTGCGAAATGGTGCAGATTGGGAGGCCAAAAAAGAAGATGGACACGACTTGTATTGGAAGTTTAAAGGAGGCGTATTTGGCCAGTACTATAGTGGAGTAGTTAGAGAATTAAACTTGATAAATCATCCACAAGGAGAAATAAATATTTACACGACAACTGATAACGGCAAACAATTAGGAATTGCTTTTGGAAAAAATATTCCAGAAGTAGAGCAGAAATTGTTTTGGGAAAGTGTTTCAAATGGTTCTATTGCTGAAACAGACTTAACGAACCTAACTTCTTTTTCACTGCATATTATTCCATGTAATACGGACGAGATTCACTTTTATGAGAAAATGCTTTTGTCTAAAGATGATAGAAAATTAGAACCAACATTTCATCGTCAGCAGACACTTAACTTGATGCTGCAATTTTTAGAAAAACAGAAAAAAGAAACGGAAAATTTACCGACATTATTTTTAAGAGATAATTACAAATCACATTTCCCTTTAAAACAACTTGAATTTAATACTGCAACTGCATGGTATCTATTTGAAATAAACGAGTTGCTGCATGTTTCATTTGAGCATTTCCATTCTTGCTTTTTATATTCAATGGAGACATATCCAACTCCAATGAAAAACCAAATTGAATTTCTTTTAAAAAAAACAGAATCGGCATTCAAAGCCGAGAAAATAAGTTCAAAAACAACACTTCTTTGCGAACTTCTAAAAACGATTGAGAAGAATCGCTTAAGTGTTTATGACTACTATGATACAATGGAGAATGCTTTTAGGAATGACAACTATGGAGAATGTTTAACAAATGCAATCCAAACAATTTTGTGTGTTTACAACGACTGTAAAAAACATCTTTCTCAATTAGATGATTTTACAGTATTGCCCGAAAATAATTTTAATAGAAATGGTTATGCGATTGAATTAATTAACGACCTCGTTCAATCAAAAATCAATTTGACTATTAACGATTGCATAAAGTCGGTGTTGTTATTAGCCGTTAACCTTCATACGTATTCATCATACACAAAGACAAAGGTTGGACAAAGTTTAGTTCACAATTACATGATTGAAGACGATTCTGTTTGGCGTTTGAGGGAAACCTTACCTAACAGAACAACACCACGATTACAAAACGCTGTGCAATATGTTTCTGACATCGGATGGATGAAAAGAGAGGGAAGAACTGTTTTAATCACTTACGAAGGAAAAAAAATATTATTAGCAAATGAAAAACAGAATACTGTTAAAAGAAATCCCATCAGGTAAATTTCATTCTGCGATTTTTACGACATACTCTATCAACTTATATTATCTTGAACAACAAGTTTTATCTCTTCTTGGTAGTAAGGGCATTCATTATGTTTCAGTGTTGGTTGATAGCAATATGTTGAATGCGCAGTTAGATGCTTACAGCATCCTAAGCGAACAACGAAAAAGAAACTACGCTGTGCATGGCATTCAATGTAATGGAGCATTTCATCCAAAAATTATTTTTCTTGCAGGAGAAACTACCTTGTTGCTTCTCATAGGTTCGGGGAATCTTACAAGTTCTGGACATGGGAAAAATTTAGAAGTGTGGAACGCCATTTACATAGACAACGAGAAAGACAAGAAATTAGGAATTGTAATTCAGGCATGGGGCTACTTAAAAAATCTACATGCGGACTTGGGGCTTTCTGCACAATATAAAATTAAAAGCATTGAGGAAAACTCTGCTCTACTAAATAATGCAGAACAAGTAAAACTCTTTGACTGGTATGATATTGACGACAATTCCAAAATCAGTTTTTTAGCAACCGGAAGCCAATCCCTTTTCAGTCAGCTATCAAACCTCATTGATAATTCAGCAATTGAAAGTATCACAACTATGAGTCCTTTTTATGATTCAGAGGGCAAATTCATTCATTCACTTGACAAGAGATTCAAACCCCAAAAAATAAACATTATTCTTCAAGATGATTTCGGGGCTGTTCCAACGAAAATGAAACCAGCAGACAACATGTTTTTTTACAAATGGCTTGATATTCAAAATGAAGATGTTCGTCAAGATTATTTCCATGCGAAAAACTTTGTTTTTAAAGGAAAGTCAAATAGTTATCTGCTTTCAGGAAGTGCAAACGCATCATTAGCGGCCTTCGGCTCTGAAAATTTCGCTATGACTAATCACGAAGCGTGTATACTTTATCAAAGTAAAAACATTGACTTTCTAAAAACCTTAGGAATAAATCCCAGCGGAGAAAGTATAAACCTTAGTGACATTGAAG
>CAZNRQ010000354.1:0-4190 GCA_964574845.1 uncultured Bacteroidales bacterium | reverse complement strand
CAGGTACACAATATTTTCGATTTTCAGTCCATGTTTGCCTATACGGCTTTACAGGCAATCCTAAAGAATTCGGTCAGGAATTTTAGTTCCGAAGGCCTTGATAAACTGGATACGAAAAAAGCCTATCTGTTTATTTCTAACCATCGCGATATAGTGCTGGATCCCTCTTTCCTCAATTTCATATTGTTCGAAAAAGGTCATAATACATCACAGACTGCCATTGGCGACAATTTGTTTGTTTCGCCAATAGTTACTCATTTGTTGAAGCTTAACAAGAGTTTTACAGTGAAACGCAACATCCAGCCACGTGCCTTCTACGATTATTCCAAGACACTTTCAGCTTATATCGAACATGTTCTCAAAGGAAGGCGCGAATCAGTATGGATAGCGCAGCGCGAGGGCAGGGCCAAAGACGGAAACGACAAGACCCAGCACGGCTTACTGAAAATGCTGATGATGAACATCGAAAAGTCGGAAAAGGAAGCCTTTTTCGATAGAAATGTTATCCCGGTGGCCATTTCCTACGAATACGATCCATGCGATTATCTCAAAGCCATAGAACTTTATATGGCCGACCATGAGTTGCCTTTTGAGAAAACCACTGATAAGGACTTCAAGAGCATGATGCAGGGTATTATGGGTTATAAAGGCAATGTACATATTGCTTTTGGTGATGCATTGAAAGAAGACCCTGAAACGGATACTCCTGATTTGGCTTATAATGATTGGGTGAAATCGGTGGCAGAGAAGATAGACCAGCAGGTATATTCCCTGTATCAGTTATGTAAGACCAACTATATGGCTTATGATATGCTGCACAGAACCAAAAAATTTGCTGATCAATACACAGATGCTGAAAAAGCAGAGTTTCTCGAATATCTTCACAGTCGTGCTGAAATGGTGCCCGACAATCTGGATAAAGTAGAAATTACCATTATTCTTCTCAATATGTACGCCAATCCGGTAAAAAATAAAATGGCGCTGATGCAAGGCTAAGAAAGCTGATTAAAAAACTTCAAGGATCTTTCCTTTGTTCCCTCTGAAATCAAAAGTGTCCCCTTTTTTCATTCCTTTTAAGGCCTGAAATATGGGTACCGAGGGCGAAATGGCATAGAACATCTCATCATCCACCTGAATCTTGCCGACACCGGCACATACAAATAATTTTTGAGTATCGGTGATTACCACGGATCCAAAACTGACCACATCATAAAGCACGTTGGGATTGATCCTTTCTATGTTCTTGATCTCTTCCAGAGCTTTCTGAAACTGTTGACCAAAGGCATCCCGTTTGGTAAGCATATCAGTTTTGTAGGTATCAAACCAGTCTTCGGGCGAGCCATACTCGCTGGCATTCTCATAAGCTTCGTTCATTTCGGTCATGGCGTTTTCGGCTACCTTTTTTTGGTATGAAAGGCAGTAATCAACTAATCGTCTCTTCAAATCCTTCTGGTCCATCGGGTAATTCTTTATAACAAAAATAGTCTTTTTTTTCTCCAAAAGCAAGTATTTGATCACTTAACTTTAAATTGAGGGCGCAAAGATAAAACCAATTCGTTTTATTCATCAGGAGAGATAAAAAATAAATTTCCGCGCGGGATAAAAACAGAGAACTACATGTTTCCCTAACGCTATATTTCTTACTTTTGTATTATAATTCATAAATCTGATGAGCGACAATTCACAAGATAAAGTCCACTCGAAAAACGTCATAGAAGTCATTACCATTGCTAATGAGGTCTGCATTTTTCTGGAAGAGATCGATAAATACGAGAAACGCTATATCTGCCTTTATTTGCAGAAGATTCTGCCTTTGTTATATCTGAAAGGTGCCTTATTGCCCGATATTGAAATAAGCTCGGAAGACGCCAACGAAAGGTTCGTTACCCAAGAGCAATGGGAAAACGTGTACAACGCACTTCAAAAGAAGCTGGGAAAAGACGATACCTTTATGTTCATCGATCAGGCCACTCGTCTGGACGACGAAACCGAAAAGGGCAGCATTGCCGAGTTTATGGCCGACATTTACCAAGACATGAAAGATTTTATTTTGCTCTATCAAAAGAATACTCTTTCAGCCCGCGAGAATGCGGTTTATTCCTGTAAAGTACTGTTCGAAGAAAGCTGGGGAACCAAACTCATCAACACCCATAAAGCCATTCATATGCTGCTTTATGGAAAAAGAAAAGGGACCAATCAATTGTTCACAGGATTTTCAGCCAATTAGTAGCGCATTATGTTTTTGCAAAAGCTAATACTTACCAATTTCAAGAATTATCCCTCTATTGAACTGGAATTGTCGGACAAGATCAATTGTTTCGTAGGCAGCAACGGCGTTGGCAAAACCAATCTGCTGGATGCCATTCATTATCTTTCCTTCTGCAAGAGCTATTTCAACGTCATTGATACCCAAAACATACTGCACGATCAGGAATTCTTTTCTATTCAGGGCGTCTTTGTGAAAAATGCCGATGCTCCTGATGTTATTTTCTGCAACCAGAAACGTAATCACCGAAAGATTGTTAAGCTTAACAAGAAAGAATACGAAAGGCTGGCCGATCATATTGGTTTATATCCATTGGTGATGGTTTCGCCTCACGATTCCGATCTGATATATAGCGGAAGCGATGAGCGGCGTCGTTTTCTCGACAGCTTCATCAGCCAGTTCGACCGCATGTATCTCGACAACCTGATCAATTACAATAAAGCTCTTTTTCAACGCAACCGCCTGTTGAAGATATTCTTTGAAAACCGAACCTTTGACAAGGACTCTCTGGATATTTGGGATTCGCAATTGGTAATGCTGGGCAATAAAATACACGATACCCGCCTTTCGTTTGTTGAAGACTTTACCCCATTCTTTAATCGGTTCTACCAGTTCATCAGCGGCAATAAGGAACAGGTTTCTTTGGTTTACGAATCACAGATGAACGATAATTCTCTGGTAGACCTGTTGGCCGATTTATTGAAGAAAGACCGCATGGTTCAATACACTACCTGCGGCATTCACAAGGACGATCTGGTATTTCATATAGGAGGTTTCCCTTTGCGCAAATTCGGTTCGCAGGGGCAGCAGAAATCTTATACCATAGCCATCAAACTGGCCCAGTTCGAATATACCAAGAACATCAAGGGATTTAAGCCTATTTTGCTTTTCGATGATATCTTCGATAAGCTGGATGATCAAAGGGTAGAACATATTGTAAAGCTGGTGACCGACAACAATTTCGGACAGGTTTTTATTACCGACACCCAAAAAGAAAGAATAATTCGCACCATGCAGAAAATAAATTCGCCCGGAAAGGTGTTTATGATAGACGAGAATAACGCACACGAAATAGAGATAGGATGAACCATAACGAAAAACCATTGAAAGAAGTGCTCCGTGAGTTTGTGGAAGTCTACAGGCTGAAAGGAAAGCTCAATCAATACCGTCTGATCGACCGTTGGGAGCCTGTGGTAGGCAAAGTGATAGCCAAGCATACCAAAGGGCTTTCAATCAATCGCAAGACCCTGTATGTTGAAATGGATTCGTCTATTGTACGCAATGAGGTGTATCTTTTGAAGTCTATGATCATCGAAGAACTAAACAAGGGTTTTGGTGAAAAAATAATTGACCACATCGTTTTTAAATAAGGAAAGAGTTATGAAGACAAGATCTTATTTTATTGTTTTGATGTTTTTTGCATCTGTTATCCTATGTATCACTTCATGTAATTACCTTAAGCCTGTTGAGGGAAATGGCAAGTTCACGAAAGTAGATCGCGAGCTGAAAGACGACTTCACATCTATAGAAATATCCGGCAACTTCAATGTGGTTTTAACCCAGGACAGCCTGCCTAAACTAAGTATTGAGACTGATGAGAACCTATTAGACTACATCGATACCAAAGTAAAAAACCATAAGCTTATCATTAAAAGTAAGAAGAGACTAAATTCTGCAAAAGGCATTACAATATTTGTGGGCATTACCCAACTGCAGCAAATGGAACTTTCGGGAGCTGTGGTGTTGCGTTCTTCGGGTAAAATCAATCTGGATGCCATCAAAATAGAGCTTTCGGGCGCAAGCAATGTCTATATGGATATGAATTGCACCACCTTGAATGCGGATATGAGCGGCAGCAGCACCCTGAAACTGATGGGAGCCGGCATAGATGCAGAAATAGAAGCGTCGGGGGCCTGCGACATAG
>CAZNRQ010000353.1:0-4202 GCA_964574845.1 uncultured Bacteroidales bacterium | reverse complement strand
TAATTACACCTTTAGGAACTCCTGTGCTCCCAGAAGTAAATATTACATAGGCATTTGAATCGTTTTTTCGTGCCTGAATATTTGTAATTATCGAATTACTAATAAGGTATTCTGTATTTAAACAGTTAATCCCAGGATATCCATTAAAATCTGAATTACTGTGAATTAGAGTCTTAAGGTGTGATTTTTCAATTATTATCTGATTTCGTGAATCCGGATGGTTGGGGTTTACAGGAACAAAGCCATAGCCAGAAAACAAGATCGCAATAATTGCAGCATAAGTGTCAATACTATCATCAGTAATTACGCCAATATTTTCATCTGTTATAGATAATTCCTCAATTTTCTGTTGAATTATCGACACCCTTTTCCCGAGATATTCATAAGTATAAAATTGTTCTTTAATAAAAAAGGCGTTTTTTTCGCCAAAACATTCCATACTATATTGTATCCTTTCTAAAAAATCAATCATGAATTTATTGTCTAATTACAGAAATCAACACCCAATATTTAACAAAATTAAGAAAAAAATTCAATCATACTCTTCTGTAATCTTATAATTAGTTAATTAAATTAAACCCATATATTTTATTTTAAGGTTCCGGCAGAAAACATCTCAAAGTATTTTCCCCTAAGATTCATTAAATGTTCATGATTGCCGCTTTCAGCAATGTACCCTTCCTCTATAACATAGATTATATCTGCCCATTTAATAGTGGTAAACCTATGACTTACTATAACAACAGTTTTTTCATTCGCCAATAGTTTCAATTTCTGTAAAAGTAGACTTTCCGTCTCGGCATCTAATGAACTTGACGGTTCATCTAATAGCAAAAGCGGTGTATTTCTATAAAAAGCTTTTGCAATCGCCAATTTCTGCCATTGTCCTATACTTAAATCCTCTCCCTTCTCAAATAAATTTCCTAACATTGTATGATATGACAATGGCAGTTGCTCCAAAACATCATCAATACCCGCCATTTTTGCAGCTTCTTTTACAGAATTTTCAGAGAGAACTCTATTAATGTCACCCATACGTATATTGTCGATGGCTGTTAGATTATACAATGCAAAATCCTGGAAAACTGCAGTAACTTTTTTTCTATAAGAATCAAGATTTAATAAAGACATATCCAAATCATCGAACATAATACGTCCCTTTTGAGGAGTATAAAATCCACATAGAAGTTTTATAAGAGTAGTCTTTCCAGATCCATTTGCACCAACAAAAGCAACGGTTTTCCCTTGGGGAATTTCAATTGAAATGGAGTTTAAAGCATTTCTTTGACTTCCAGGATAACGAAACCATACATTTTTAAATGAAATTCCTTTTTGTAAAAAGTCGAATGTTTTTTCTTCATTTTTTATATTTCTAATAACAGGTAAATTAAGAAAGTCAATAAAATCTTGCAGGAATGCGTTGTCCTCCAAAAGAGATGAAACTGACATGAGAATATCTCGCATTACTGAATAGCCTCTTTGAAAAATCAAAAAGAATAGTGCCACAGTTCCAACTGTAATTATGCCATTGAGTGAAGAATAAACTACAAACCCAAAAGATAAAAATAAAACAAAGACTCCAAATATATGAGAATTGAGTTCCTTTACAAAATGTCTCTTTATCAATTCGCTTTTACTTGTATGAATGTCATTTTGTATCGATTCAAACATTGTCATAAAGAACTCCCGAAGACCAAATAATCTAATCTCCTTAGCAAAGGGGAGTCCGGTGAGAATCCTATTATAATAATATGCTTCTCTATCTTTTTTAACAATCCCAGAATTATACCCATACAAGTCTTTGGAGTACTGAATTCTAACCAAAAATCCAGGAATAACCGCTAATAGGATTAGAAAAAAAATTAACCAATGAATAGAAAATAATAGCACTGCAATCACAACCCAAGAGGCTAATGACTGCCAAAGATTTAGATACTGATTAATTATTTTATTAGGTCTTATCCCAGCCTCTTGTATGGCCTTATGGATTTTATCTTGATGAATATTGCTCTCTAAATATTCCATTTCAAGTATGGTGTGTTTCTCTTGTAACACCTTAAACACATATTTTGAAACTGATTGCAACAATTTTTCGCGCGTAATTCCAATTATTATAGACAATACAGATTGTATTAGAAAAGTTAATGCAATCAAGCAAATAATAATTAGAATTTGCGAATAATTCTGAGCACTCCCACTTGCCTGCTTGATTTTTGCAATCATATCTATGAGCCACTTTATCTCATAAATAACAAGTAAGGGCAATATGCCCATTAAAGTAGAAATAATAATATTTAGTCGAAAAGATCCTTTAGAAGTTTGGGTTAAAAAGGCAACGTTTTTTGAAAATCTCATAATTTGATTTTTGATTCTGAATTTAGTCAAGATATACTTTAACCAAATTCTTATAAAAATTTTCATCATAGGATAGTCGTTATTTGCCAATCGTTTTCCGTTCCTGAGTTTTTTTATAAAAAGTTCTTTTTCCTTATTTTTCCTATGATAAGAAACCACTTTCCCAACCACATTCTCTTCAAATATTGGAATATCATTATTTGGACAGGAATCCCCTTTTGTAATGAAAATCCTTTTATTTCCACTATAATCTATTTTTCTAATTCTGTGAGCAATCCAATTTTTTTTTGCTCTGAAAACAATAATATCTCCTATTTGTAAAGTGTCAATACTAAAATGTCTTATTTTAATTAAGTCCCCGGGCCTTAAACATGGGAACATAGAATACCCGCCAACCTTAAGCATTATATCCTTACTTGATTTAAGTAATTCGTCTGACATCTCATAAACTTCAGAAAATAATGTCTCAAATTCCATATCTATTTATAAAGTCAATTATGGTTCCATCGGGGACAAAACCCAAAGAATATACTGGTAAGCATTTACATAAGTTGGAAAGAAATTCCAGATGATGCTCTATAAAACTTCTACAATATCCATGCTGAATGCAAAAAGCCATTAAATGACAGACAGAGTCTGCCCCTATAAGCCTGTTAATCGTGTTTTCTTTCGAATGGTCAATAATAAATAAATATTCCAACGAGGATTTCTTGGGAACATCAGGATATAGCATGGGAGTATTGTACATATAATAACCATCATCTTCTTTTTTTATAACTATTCTGTCATCATTTAGAATCAAACCGCCAGCGTTTAACCATAACCCAGCCAAAGTACTCTTTCCACTTCCCGAAAATCCTGTAAAAACCCTGCCAATGTTATCTGCAAAAACACCCGATGCATGAATCATAACTGCTTTAAACTTTACAGTTAGATAATAAAATATCAAGGGGCCCATAGGATAATGAAGAGGCATTGTAATTCCCGCACGATCTGTTTTTCCCGTAAAAATTGTCCATTCAGTAAGATTATTATTCAGTAAAGCAACCTGTTGTATTTTATTACTGTTTAAAGCGCCATATACGACAAACTTATATTCGTTTACGTTCTTATAAACTGAAAAATACTTCTTTGACGAATCCCCAGCTTCAAAAATGGGTTTATCAGTTGGAATCAATAAAGGTGGTATTCCTTTTACAACATTAATCGTTAGATCCGGTAAGCAACCATCATTCTGGATTTCAAAAGGCAAATAACCTTCCTCAAGACATATTCCAGTTTCACCTTCGGATTGAATCAATATTTTAAATCCAGCAACAGAAAGTATCCTTATTTTCAATTTACTATTCTTAATATAACCATTATTTAGTCAATAGATTAATCAATTTATTAAGAAATTCCGAAACATCTTTTTTTGCAGTTTCATCATTAACTTCAAACTCGGAAATTAAGGCATTTACAATATCACTTTCTGTGGTATTCTCATTTAATTGCTCCCAAATAAAGCACCCTGTCTCATCAAGAATAAACAATTCATCCATGTCAGATACTTTATTTCTTATAGGAACGAGTATAAGTTCAGAACCAACAATTCTTGTAGCAAATTGCGATTTTATTAATCGTAAGGTCTCTATATTATTACTTTTCATCACAAATTGTCAATTAATGGATTGTTTTAAACTTTTAATCCTTCGACAAAAAGTTCCGTACTAATTTTATTTCCAAATTTAGTACGGAACTTTTTTAAGGGATAAACTAGATTATCCCTCGTCAATGTTAATTCCTAATTTATTATTGTCTCACAATCCTAAAACTGTGTTTTTCGTTGTTAATGAACGCATTCAGCA
>CAZNRQ010000352.1:0-4206 GCA_964574845.1 uncultured Bacteroidales bacterium | reverse complement strand
CTTCCCGGGGAAACCCTTGAGGAAATGCTGGCACAGGCCGATATCCTTTCGGCCCTCCCCCTCCACAGCATCAAACTTCATCAGTTGCAGATTCTGGAAGGAACGGTGATGGCAGAGCAGTTTCGTAAAGATCCCTCGGACTTTACCATTTTTACCCTCGAAAACTATATAGCGCTCGTAATATCTTTCCTCGAAGGCCTTCGTCCGGATATGATCATCGAAAGATTATCGGGCGAAGTTCCACCCCGTTTCCTGATAAATTCTCCCTGGGAAAAGCTTCGCGCCGACCAGGTTTTGCAAAGGATAGAGAAAAATATGAAAGAAACAAATACTTGGCAAGGCAGGCTGTATAAGGCCGACAGGAGTTTCACCAACTAAAACGTTTATCTCAACGATTCATTTATTCGTGGTAATCAGTTTTTTACATTTCAGCAACCTGAGAATTAGCCTTGCAAGCACTGACTGTCTGCTGTTTGCCTGCTAAAATAAATTTACTGTTTTAAACAGCTGTTTAAATAATTATTGATACTTTTGTCGTGTTTTATGTCGACAGAAGAAAAAATTAAAAAGACCGCCCTGACCCTGTTTCTGGAGAGGGGATTTGAACGCACCAGCATAAGGGAAATTGCCAGTAAGGCGAAAATCAATATCGCTTTGCTCAATTATTATTTCCGTAGTAAAGAAAACTTGTTTGACTCTATTTTCTCGAGTCTTTTGGGAAAGCATACCCCCGTTTTGCAGGATATTTTGGAAACGGAGCTGCCTTTGGAAGAAAAGATAGAAGTGTATGTCGACAAATACATAGACATGCTGCTCGACAACCCCAAACTCACTTATTTTGTGCTTTCGGTTTTGAACCGTAATCCAAACAAGATCATAAAAATGAAGATGTTTCGGGGTCTTTATCAAACCAAGAATTTCTCCCTGCAGTTTGAGGAAGAAAAAAGCAAAGGCAATATCAAGAACGTGGATATTACCCATTTTTATCTGAATATGCTATCGCTGATCACCTTTCCGTTTACGGTAAAAAGTGCTGTGATGGAAAAGGACCAATTGTCGGAAGCCGGATTCAGAGACTTTATGATAGCCCGAAAAAAAATAATCACTGAAATGCTCATTCAATCTTTAAAATAAACTCATGTATATCAACTCTATTGCCCACTACATTCCTGAAGGAATACGCAACAACGAACACTTTGCCAAAATGCTCGGTCTAACCGAGGACGATATTTTTAAGAAATCGGGAATCAAAGAGCGACATGTTACTCAAAACGGAGAGAACACCAATACCATGTCGATTTGCGTTGCGGATATACTGCGTTCGAGAATACCCTTCGATGTGAGTGAAGTGGATCTGATTGTGGGTGCCACTTATTCGCCTCACGATACGGTGGCCACACTGGCTCACCAGATACAGCATCATTTTCAGATAGAAAATGCACAGGTGGTTTCTGTATCCACAGCCTGTTCGTCGTTTGTAAATGCTATGGAGATTGTGGAAGGATATTTTGCCATGAACAAAGCTTCGAAAGCCATTGTAATAGTTTCGGAGCACAATACGATATACAACGACGAAACCAATGCCTATTCAGGCTTCCTTTGGGGCGACGGAGCTGCCGCCATGACTGTGACCAAAGAACGTGTGACTCCCAATGATGTTGAAGTAATAGAGATTGAAACCCGTGGCTATGCTCATTTTGCAAAAGCCATGCATGCCGTAAACCTGCGTCCGCTGGAAGACCGCATACAGATGGGCGACGGCAAAGATGTTTTTATCAATGCCAGCAAACTGATGTCGCAAAACACCAGCGAGATACTGGACCGCAACGGTTATACGATTGAAGATCTTACTTTCCTGATACCTCATCAGGCCAATATACGCATCATTAAAAAAGTAGGCGAAATGCTGGGCCTCTACAACGGACATGTGGTGACCAATATTGAAAGCCTGGGCAATACGGGCAGCGCCAGTTCGGCCATAGCCCTGTCGCAGACCTGGGAAAAACTAGAAAAGGACAACCTGGCGGTGGTTACCGTTTTTGGAGGGGGCTATTCGTCGGGGTGTATGCTGCTGAAGAAGTAGTTTAGACTTTTAGGCTTTTAGGCAATTAGACTATTAGGCTTTTAGGAGATAATAGGCAGAAATATTTGGATATCCTCAATTTCCAACGTCTTACTTGTCTATGCAATTCCAATAAAAAAAGGGCGATACACATTGCCCTCCATCATAAAAAATCATCCACACAAATCATATTTCGCATAATGGATACCTGTCCGACTCCCGTCGGATGCGTCTCCTCTTCCTCCATTTCGCACCCCCTTTAAAAAAACGGAATGGAGTCAAATATCATTTTCGATTTATTAGTACCTTTACCAAAACAAATTTCAAATCATGGACCTTCAAACGCGAAAGATAAATTTCATACAGGAATTCCTGAGAACAGCCGACAGCGGCTTAGTGGAAAAGTTTGAAAAAATGCTTCGTCAGGAACGAAAAAAGATATTTGAGGATAACCTGAAGCCTATGTCTCTTGACCAATATGAACATCGTGTGGACGAAGCTGTAGAGGATTATAAAAAGGATAGAGTTACCGATGCCAGAAAACTTAAAAAGGATATTATTTCATGGAAATAAAAGTTCTTTGGTCGGACTCTGCCATTGAGGAACTTAAGGAAATACATGATTATTTTGTAGTTGCAGCCGGTTTGAAAATTGCAACCAAAATTGTTAATGCCATTTTAGATAAGTCAATTCTTTTAGAGAAAAACCCACGTCTGGGACAAGAAGAAGATTTATTGAAGCACAAAAGCCAGCAGATTCGATATCTTGTTGAAGGAAATTACAAAATTGTGTATTTCATAGCTAAAAACCATGTCGTAATTGCTACGGTATTTGATTGCAGGCAAAACCCAAAAAAACTAGCGGAAACAAGTTTATAAGCTGCTAATCTGCGTAAATAATTTCTTTCATAATAAATTAGCGTCAGCCCCTATACATAATGAAAATGCACATTCATATTCCTAACGATATTAAAACAGAGGAATTAGACTCTTTGGTACAGAATGGGGCCAGGTTCGTTGCCTATCATTATGTCATTTCGGTTCCGCTGTTTTTTCCCACAAAACGCTTCTCGAAACTTTATTACATAGGGCCCGGCGAAAACCCGGCGAAATTCTGCTTCACCTACAATATTCTGTGCCTGTTGCTCGGTTTTTGGGGAATGCCTTTCGGTCCACCGGTTATGGTTGTTGCCATTATGACCAATTTGAAGGGAGGCATTGATTTTACTGAGGATGTAATGGTGAATCTGAAACCTGATTCGCTGATTTCGAAAACAATTGAACTGGAAAAGCCTTCGCGTTTCTTTCTGCATCCCTCCAAACAGAACTGCAGGGAACTTAATAAGGTATTTAAGGCTTTCCGCAAGCATAATATTTCGGTGGAACCTGTGGTGGCAGGTTATTTTATTAATACCACCGAAAACGAAAAACCGTATCATGTGTTAGGCATTTCGGCCGAACTTAAGGAGGAAACCATACAGATTATCCGGAGCGAACTGCTGAAGAAATTTTATAAGCATGCCAAATTCGAAATAGTATCCCTACTGAACAACGAATATGAGTTTATTGACAGGTTGAAAAAGGAAGGGATAAAACTTATGGAGGATTAGTAGAGGCGGGGACCAGGGCCGAACCGAAACAAGTGGCTAGCAATATACCGCCCCGATGGGGCTGGCAAGATGGATGGGCGATGTGAAGATTATGAAATGGACGACTGTTGGCTGCCCGCGCCAGGGATTGTAGTGGAAAGCCCACAGGGCCGTGGCAGAGATGATGGTGCGAAGTTAAAAACTTCGCACAACCTACAAATTTTGCACAACAGGCAGATCTGCGGCCCGAGGACTTGGAACGTAAAGCCCGGTGAGCCGCAGGCGAAGGCGCCCAGATAAAAAAAAAGGCCGCCCCGGAGCAGCCTTTTCTGTTTTTATTCTACTATGATCTCTTTCTTTTTGCGGCGGCGGTTGACGCGTTCGATCATTTTGTCGAAGATATAGTACATGACGGGGACGACGACAAGGGTGAGGATGAGGGAACTGGTGAGTCCGCCTATGATGGCGATGGCGATGCCGTTTTTCCATTCGGAGCCGGCACCCGAAGCCAGGGCAATGGGGAGCATACCGAAGATCATGGAGAAGGTGGTCATGA
>CAZNRQ010000351.1:0-4214 GCA_964574845.1 uncultured Bacteroidales bacterium | reverse complement strand
ACATGAACCTTACCTCGACTATGAGGAATTTTGGCACTGCTATTAATCCCGGATTTGGCAGTGTTCAGGAAACTGGTATTCTGGTCACAATTGGCGATATATACGAAAGCAAAAAAGAACGACATTTGGCTTCTTACCATAAAGAGTAGTTGCATGATTATAAAGACAGCGGCATATATTAAAAGTAGTGTTGATCCGCGAAAATGTCCGGATCCAGTGCTTCCGGAGTATGCTTTTATTGGTAGATCCAATGTTGGAAAATCATCCCTTATAAACATGTTAACGGGTGTAAGTGGATTAGCTAAAATATCAACTACTCCCGGAAAAACTCAGCTAATTAATCACTTTCTGATTAATGGTCAATGGTATCTGGTAGATTTACCAGGCTATGGCTTTGCTAAGGCCAGCAAATCAGATAAGAAAAGTTGGCAGTCTATGAGTTTGAAGTACTTCTCAAAAAGGGAAAACCTGATGTCAATTTTTGTCTTGGTCGATTCGAGAATTAAACCTCAAAAAATCGACATCGATTTTATCAATCTTCTTGGAGAAAACGGGGTGCCTTTTGTGATCATTATGACAAAATGTGACAAAGTTTCATTTGGCCATGCCTCTAATACTCTATCAGAATTGAAAGCTATTCTCACATTAACATGGGAAGAATTACCTATAGCGATTATTACATCTTCAAAAAACAAATTAGGCAGGGAAGAAATCCTTGATTATATCGAAAATACAAACAAATCATTTATTAAGCCTGCTGAATCTAAACGAATCTAATTTGTTGTTTTTGATTTGGAAGTTCCAGTTCCCTGATTTGTATTAGAAGGATTCTTCTGAATAGGTTTTTTGCCATTTCCGGTTGTTTTCTTAGTATCTTTCTTGCCCCCTTTGGAATTTGAAGTTCCTGATGTCGAAGTGTTGGAATCTTCAGGAGCAATTCCTTTTACGTATTTTTTTTGCTCGAGCACTGTACCATCCGGATTATAAGTAGTCCATAATCCCTCTCGCAACCCATCTTTATATTCACCCTCAAGTTTTAATTTTCCCTTTGAACTAAAATACACCCAAGGGCCGCTTCGCTTCCCATCAACATAATTACCTTCGCATTTCTTCTCACCATTCACTGCATAATAAGATGTCCATTTATCAGTCTTGCGGTTATTTGTATAAAAGCCCTCTGTAATGAGACTTCCTGTCACACTATATCTTTTATAATCACCATCGCGCTTTCCGTTAAAATAATTTGACTCTTCAATAATAACCCCATTGGCGGTATGATGGCGAATACATGGACCATGTTTCACATCATTCTGGAAAGTAATTTCATTATACAAAATACCATCCCGGGTATAATACTTCCAAAGACCCTGTTTGCGCCCCATTTCATCGTAAACATTTCTGTGCTTATCAGACATAGGGGCATACTTCGGCCTTATTTCGATTTCGTTTTGAGAATAGATCAAACCCGAAAAGGAGAAGCAAACTAATAAAACTGTAATTATGTACCTATAGTTCACAAATTAACCTTTGCCCAAAATTAGTAAAAAAAAAATCACTAATCAAGTTTTTCTTTTTATACGTTAAAAAGGAACAAATGTTTTAGTTAATGCAATATTTTTTTGTTACGGCGAAAAAGGCTATTGCAAGAATATAATTGCCTCGAACTTAAAAGGCAAGTTAAGCTAAATAATTCTTACTTCTTTAAAGGATATTTATCATCCAAGTAAATCCAGAATAGCGGCTTATAGCCTTTGATTATTGAACTATCACCATAAACAGTCTCTGCTGGAGCAATACCCACAACCTTTTTCTCCATTTTGAAATTCTTTTCATCGAAATTCCACTCTTCCATAAAGGTCACCCTATGTATGTCCTTACGGTCGAGTTTTTGAACAACGACAGTATCAACCTCATCATATGGTGGTGAAGATCTTAGGACTTTCATTGTATCAGTCCTACTGGCAATATTGTCAACCTGAGCTTTGGTGAGCAAGGTATTATCAAGATAATCGTAAACCTTTACCTTGCCTTCGAAAGCAGCATCCAGCAATATATTAACAAATTTCTCGCGTTTTGCTCCTTCTATGTTTTCAACCCACCAATCGGTCTCATCAGGATAAGGACATTTTATGAATACTGGGTACTGTATTCTTTCTGTAATAACCGTTTTCCCATCATTTTCAGAATTGTTTTTACAGGAAAATCCCAAAATGAATATTGATATTGCAAATAAAACTAAAAGTACTTTTCTCATAATTTCTAAATTAATGATTCTTCACCGGTAGAAAATAATTTATTTATAGTAGACTCGTATTTCTTGCTGATATACGATCTCTTGATTTTAAGCGTAGGAGTAAGTTCACCACTGAAACTAGTCCACTCTGATTCCATTAAATCAAATCGCTTGATCTGTTCCGTTTCGCCAAAGAAAGTATTATAATAATCAACTTCTTTCTTATAACGCTTCCTAATACGTGGGACATTGATCATTTCCGAATTGGTTGTGTATTCAATTCCTTTACTCTCACACCATGATTTCAGGTCGTTAAAATCGGGAACAATCAATGCAGCAGCAAACTTTTGATTCTCACCTAATACAACAAGAGTGTCAATAAAAGGTGATTCTTTGAATTTATCTTCGATCTGGCCTGGATTGATATACTTACCAAACGAAGTTTTGAAGAGTTCTTTCTTTCGTCCCGTTATCGTCAATTGACCTTTTTCCTCTATTTGGCCAAGGTCACCGGTATGGAACCAGCCCTCTTCATCAATAACATCTTTTGTTAATTGCTCTTCTTTATAATAGCCTAACATCAGATTCGGACCTTTAGTAAGTATCTCACCATCTTCAGCAATTTTAACTTCTACTCCGGGTAAAACTGGGCCCACTGTTCCAAACTTGAGGCCATCTTTACCGAAATGGTTTACCGCAATTACAGGAGAAGTCTCTGTAAGACCATAGCCCTCCAGAATGGGTATACGTGCAGCCCAAAAAATACGATTCAATCGGGGTTGCAAGGCAGCGCCACCTGATACAATGGTTCGCAGGTTATTGCCCAGAGCTTGTCGCCATTTACTGAAGACCAAAATATTGGCGATCTTTAGCTTGAACTCATACCAGCGTCCATTGGCCCCATCAAGCTCATACTGAAGACCCAGATCAACAGCCCAGAAGAATAATTTCTTTTTTACCCCCGTCAATTTCCTGCCTTTCTTAATGATCCTGTCATAAATCTTTTCGAGCAAGCGGGGAACTGTGGTGAGAATATCTGCATGAATCTCTTTAATGTTATCTGCAATGGTTCCCATATTCTCTGCATAATACACAGATACCCCCAGATACTGATACATATAGTTCAACATGTGCTCATAAATGTGACAAAGCGGAAGATAGCTAAGAGCTTTGGAATTATATCCCACAGGGGGTATATTAGATACCCCTACAAAATTTGAAATAATGTTGGTATGCGAAAGCATGACGCCTTTAGGAGTTCCTGTGGTTCCGGAAGTATAAATAATGGTAAATACATCCTCAGGTTTTATGGTTGCTTTTATTTCGTCCAATTTCTCTTTGGCCCGATTCTGCCACCCCAGACGAATCAATTCGTTCAGGTGTTTGAATCCATGAAGGTTTTTAAAAGTATAGATGTCTTTTAAGGAAGGAATATCCGGCAGAATATTTTCAATCTTACGAAATAGATCTTCCCCTGCCACAAAAACGTATTTGATCTCAGCATGGTTCAGAATGTACTTGTAATCGGCTTCGCTAATGGTGGGATAAATAGGAACATGAATGGCACCAACCTGTGTAATGCCCATATCCAGAAAGTTCCATTCAGGACGGTTAAAGGTAATGGTTGCTATCTTATCGCCCTTCTTAACTCCTAAGGCCAGAAAACCATAACTAATATAATTCGAGATATCGACATAAGAGCGGGCGCTATATTGCATCCATTCTCCTTCTTCTTTTCCTGCTAAAGCATCGTCTTTGGGAAATTTTTCCAAATAACGATCCAGCAAATCGAAAACCCTGGTTACTTCCATTGATCAAATTTATTACGAATTTAGGAACCAAATTTATGATAGTATGACAAAAATAATAAACTTTTTAAACTGAGGTTTATATTTTAGTTCATTTAATTGCAGTATCTATGCTGATGCTTATCAACGATGCAAATGGGCGATTCGAGATCGATGCGGCGACAGGGGTGTTG
>CAZNRQ010000350.1:0-4222 GCA_964574845.1 uncultured Bacteroidales bacterium | reverse complement strand
TATATTTGTATTCAGTTTCTTTTCACTTTGTTATTATTGAACTTGTTTATTCACTTAAACCCGTAAAATCATGGCAATGTCTCGCCCCATCGAACCTGTGATGCACTGCAGGAAAGACCGCCCCAATGAGGTACACCGCCTGGCAATCAGACTATTGAATGGCTTGTATGCAAACCCCGACAAGTTTCCTGATCCCAAAATAGATAAAGTAGTTTTTGAAACCGAAACCAAAGATCTGGGGAAACAGTTGGGTTATTCCAAAGGAGATACGAATGCTATCAAATTATGTAAATTAAAAGCCGCAGAGGTACATGCCATGTGCAAAACCTTGCTCATCTATGCAAAACCCATTTGCTATAATAATATCGAACTGGTTATTTTATCAGGTTTCGATTTTAATCGTCAACCTACAAAACATCAGGCTCCCAGACAGCCCAGAATTCTCAAGGTCATAAAGACCGGAGGCCAGTTCAAATATAAAGTCATCCTGGCAAAGATAAAGAAAGCAGACAAAACCGACCCCAACCCTGACACCCATCAGCGCGATGTTCGTTACGTAGTGGAGCTTACGCTGACCCCTGAAGATGAAACTTCGTGGAACAATGTATGTGTGAATGCTGCCAGCAATAAACTTATTTTTGATAAAGTAATTCCCGGACAAAGGAATTTTGTAAGGGTTTACGGCACCAATGCCGCCGGCATGGGCAAGAGGAGCGCCAACTTCTATTTTACGCCCGAACTTCCCTGATTCGACCTTTGGTTTTGGTTTTACCCTCATGATAATTTCAGGTGAAATCCTGCATATTCTATCTGCAATTTGTTTTCTTTAATGACTTACCCTGCTAAGGTAAAGACCTGACTTTCGTTGTATATTATATCAGACAATGAGTATAATACCTACGCAAAACTATCATGAAGCTACTCCATTTATGGCATCAGGAAGAGGGGTTTTTATCGTGAATACCTGTGTTGACAACGTTGTTAACATCCTTGTCTTCGTTGTCTGGATCGCCGCCTACGTTGTTTGTTATTTCGACATCGTTGTTTCAAGTTCCGGCTACGTTGACAGACGGCCTGACATCGTTGACTGTTTCATTGACTACGCTGTCCGTATGATTGGGTACGTTGTCTGAATCATTGACATCGTGGTCAGATATACCGACATCGTTGTCGAAGTTGCTGACATCGTTACCAACGAGGATATCCCATAGAATATCTCTCTTACTATCCGACATAATCAATCTTTCATAGCAGATAAATAGAACAGGCGCAAAGAAATCTCAGGTTTCTATTATAAACAAAACTACTGGGACAGGAATTCCTGACCTGAGATAGGATAAATGGCAAAAGTACTACCAAAGGCCGAAGGTCTCCTTATGGAGTTTCATCGTTTTCCTATTTGCGGATTGTGGTTTAAAAAGAGAGAACCACAAAGTTCACAATGAAAATATACACTATGGACACAAAGTTTCTTCTGAAATAAATCAATCTATGGTGCCCTATTGTGACTATTGTGGTAAAAAAAACTAATACCTCATTTGTATTGTAAAAATAAGTATAACTTTGGAGAAGAAAAAAGAAAGACGGCTCTGTAACCTATAAATCATTTATCCTTTGAATCAAAGGAAACCCATCAAACGCCTCTATTATATTCCCGGCATTTTATCCCTGGTCATGATGCCTGTGTTCTTTTATATGCAGATCAACAAATATCTGGATGACAGAAAAGAGTATGCGATTCCTGTTTATTATCACAGTAATTCTGATACCATTCAGGAATACTGGCAAGCTGTAAAGATGCCCGCCCAAAGGAAATACATCACCTTTGAAATAGAGCAGAATCAAAAAAGAGATAGTCTTAAATTTATTTTGGTCAAAAAAATGTTACAAGGTATTGAACAAAGCAAAGACACTACCTTGGGAGTGAAGATCATTTTTACAGACGGCACAAAATACGGAACTGTTATACAAGCCATGGATGTTTGCCTGAGATCAAAAATCAATACCTTTTTCCTACGTGCTCCGGACACTTTGATTACTTTTCACAGGATATTCGCGTATAAAGAAGATACCACAGCATACTATCCAGTGATTGACTTTTCACGTTTTAGATTTTTTGATTGTGTTTACTATCCTGAACCAGAAGTCAAACAAACCCTTTTCGATAAATTAAGAGAATACAAGACCATAATCCTTATCTCATTGCCTTATTTCTTCTGGCTATTGGTCATTGCCATTTTAATGTTTAGAAAATTAAAACATGAAAGCAACCCTCACCCCCGAAGATATTAAAAGCCTCCGCTACGAATGCCGCCCGGGCATATTGTTTGGCGTGGGAATATTCTTCCTCGGAGGACTGGTGATCTACATGTGTTTTGTTCTGATGTCGGAAAAAGCAGCTGACAATATTTATCTGTATACATTTGGCTCGCTCTCTATAATAATGTTAGTGAGCTTCATTCTGGGCCGTATCTTCATCAGCAAATACCTGCAAGACATAAAAAACAATGAAAAAGACCTGATCCGTTATCCCATACAGAAAAAGGAGGGCAAGGTAGACAACGAAGTCGGCAGTGGAAGCTTACGTATAGGTCAGGAAATGAAAGCCTGCGATCATTTCCTGCTCACTATAGATGATAGTATTCATGATGTGGATAAAGAAATGTTCGAACGTGCCAACGTGGGCGATGAGGTGACCATGCACATAGCCCCCGTCAGCGGGCATGTGCTGAAGATAGAACTGTCAAGATAATTTTGTGTACTTTTAGGATATTGATTATTCCAGTTCATTTTATAAAAATAATCAGCCTTAACAATCATATTATAATTTAGAGTTCCTGTAAACATGAAAACTGCAATATTACATAAAGACCCCCATCAGGAAAAACACCTGAAAAGTTCCCAATTCATCACGGATATAGTGATTGGTATGTCCGACGGTCTGACCGTTCCTTTTGCATTGGCTGCCGGATTGAGTGGGGCGGTTCAAAGCAACAGCATAGTCATCACAGCAGGCATAGCCGAAATTGTTGCCGGAAGCATTGCCATGGGATTGGGCGGCTACCTGGCCGGAAAGACCGAACAGGAACATTATGCCGGCGAACTGAAACGCGAGTACGATGAAGTGGAACACCTGCCCGATGTAGAAAAAGCCGAAGTGAGGGAAATTTTTGCCGGATATGGCCTCAACGAAACCGTTCAACACACCATAGCCGACGAACTGGCCAAAGACAAACACAAATTTGTGGATTTTATGATGAAATACGAGTTGGGTCTCGAAAAACCCGATGCCAACCGTGCCCGCAACTCAGCAGCCACCATTGGCATATCCTATATTGTCGGTGGATTGATACCGCTGACAGCGTATTTCTTCACCCAAACCCCTTTCGAAGGACTGATGATCTCAGCGGCACTCACGGTAATATGTCTGTTTGTATTCGGATATTTCAAAAGTAAGGTAACCGGGCAACCTCCGCTGAAGGGAGCCTTAAAAGTGATGATCATAGGCATAGTTGCGGCAGCAGCTGCCTTTTTTATAGCCAAATTGTTCAGTCATTTGTTCTAGTGAATCAAAACAACACATCATTAAACATTATGAATCGAAAACCAAAAAACAATAATCCCATGAAAGGTCATCGTTTCATCATCGCAACGATTTTTTTAGGAGTTTCCATGAGCTTTTCCTCCTGTCGCAAAGATATTTCCCTCCCCGATCCTTCCCTTTCAAAGCTTTTCGGAAGCTGGGAATGGGTGCAAACTTCGGGAGGATTTGCCGGAGAAATTATCACACCCTCATCACAAGGGTTTACTCAAAGCATTTCTTTCGAATCAAATGGTATTTATAAGTTGTATAAAGACGGTATTCAAAAAGAAAAGAAAACTTTTACCCTTTCTGAAGGAATTTCTATTCTCACCAATACATCGGCCTGGATGATAAGATATAAAGACACAGGAATTGGCGATCATAGTGAAAACGCAATCGCGCAATCAGTTCGGTTTAGCGGGCAGGATAGCTTGTTTCTGGCCGATGAAGCCTTTGATGGCTATAATTACGTTTATATTAGGAAATAAAGGATAACAGTTCCGCTAATTATTTCTGCTTTCTGTTGGTATAGTATTTCGAATCGCCCCATTCGTCGTAAGCCACCACGCCACCGGCCATTTTAACGCGTATATCAATACAACTCGTACACTGATCCGGCTCCTCATCGAGGCAGGGTTT
>CAZNRQ010000349.1:0-4239 GCA_964574845.1 uncultured Bacteroidales bacterium | reverse complement strand
CTCCGGGTATTACGCTGTCGGCAATGCTGTATTCGTTGTTCTCTTTACCATACACCACCATGTTGTGCATGTTATAGTGCATACGATATTCCTGCGGAAAGAACGGCAGATGGAACACACCTACCTGCACTCCTACCGGAGTTCCTGTATCCAATACGCGGTCGAGTTCGTCCATGGCTTTCTGAGGCGAACTGAAGGTCTTGCGCTCATATCCAATGCCCAGGTTTTTGCAGGTGCGACTGAAAACCAGTCCGGGCAATGCCCTGAAAGCGGTGGCAGGTGAATAGTTGATTTTTAAAAATGGCAGGTGGCCGAAATAATATCCGGCTCCTATGCCAAAGGCCATAGGCTCGTTGATCTTGATCTTATAATATCCAAGCAGGTTTACAATGGCTCCGCTCTCGCAATGAGCCGAAAGCTGCTTGTGGTCGAAATTCAGTTTCATGTCTGAGTTTTTAGTTTTTAGAGTTTATGTCTTTTAGTTGGGCCACGCTGATGGCGAAAAAATCGGCATATTTTTGCAGCACCTGGTCGCTAAGTTTGTTGAATCGGGCAGGTTTCAGATGTCTTTTTATCCTCCATTGGGCTATACCCACATATTGGGACAAGGTTTTACTATCCGTAAGGCATTTCTGCATATAATAGGCAATAGGGCTCAGTTCCCCACTGATAACTTTATCTTTGGCGTCTTTGATCCTTTCCTTGACAATTTCCCAGCTCGAATTATTTACTACTTCCTTATTGCCCCAGTTGGCCAACAATTCATGAGAATAATTGCCATTTTCATCCATATGGTAATGGGTGATCTCGAAATTCAGATCTACTTCAATATTTTCGGCGTCAATTATCTTGACATTAGGTTTCTGTTCGTCTGACATTTTGGTTTTGTTTTAAAGGGTGCAAAGGTAGTGAATTTATTCGTTGGGTTTTAAGAATATTTTCATTTCGCACTGCGCCAAAAGCTTATCAGCACAGTAAACTTTACCTGTTATAAGGGTAGCTTCGAACACCTCATAATCCACCTGAATCTCCGTTTTCAGTTCATCGCCTACCGCAGGCAATACGTATATTTTAAGATTCTTGACCGCACCAATGAAACCCAACGGCACCTTTTCATTTTTAATGCTGCACATATAGCCCACACCCAATGCTGCCGACTGCGCCACATTTTCTACCATACCGGGTTCCTGCATGATGCCATGCTCAACAAATATATTATCGGCCAAAATGGTGAATCCGCTAACGGTTTTGCCATCAGCCGCCGAGATCAGTTTATCCACCATCACAATAGGCGGACGTTGCGGTATCAGTTTCAGTACTTCTTCTCCCTGAGCTATCATGTTCTATCGTATTAAATACTCCCATAAAGGACCTTTTTTGTTTCTTGTCAAGCGCATTTTGTTGGTAATGGTAGCCGTGTCCTCATCGGGAAATACCCATCGTTTGCCGGTGGCGAGGGCTCTTTCTTTCAGAGTAGCTATTTCCACGTCTTTCGAAATATAATATTGGGGTTCCAGCAAGAGGTCATCCTTATCTATCACGCCTTCGGCCACCGACAGTTCATATAGTCGTGTTCCCGGATAGATGCGCATGCCAACAAAAGGAAAGAAAACGGTATGATTAATCCGTTTTGAATTATCGTAAGTTTCATTAATGGTAGCATCGGTCTCGCCATATCCGGCCAGAATGAGGAAATGAGCATAATCCACACCTACTTTCACACAAAGTTCGGATTGCTGAATAATATCGGCCACCGTAAAATGCTTTTGATAGCTCTGCAAAGCGGCATCGCTGATGGATTCCGTTCCGAATTCAATGTGGGTAAGCCCCGATGCTTTAAACAACTTCAGCAGGTCTTCAGTCAATCCCTTAGGAAAGAAATAGGCTCCCCAGCGAACATCGGCTTTGGCCTGAATAAGTTTCTCAGCCAGTTCGATGTTGTACGAATTCTTCATATTGAACACCGAATCGGTAAAAAAGATGTAGTCTATCCCCTTTTCCTTTTTCAGCCGCAATATGGTTTCTACTATCTTATCTGTGTTCAGGGTACGCACGTTACGACCCTCGATAACAGGATAGGTACAGTAAACACAATTGAACGGGCAGCCTCTTTTGGTTTGTATATTCAGCATACCGCTGTTCATCCAGTAATAATCTACCAGATTGTCGTCGAAGCACAAACTAAGGTCTGTAGTGTTGATCTTACGCGAATTCATTACCACCTGTCCCTGTTTCTTATATACCAGCCCACCCACCTCGTCGGGGCTTTCGCCGGCATCCAATTTTTCTATCAGGTCGACCAGACTTTGTTCGCCTTCGCCCACAATAGCATAGTCGGGTTGCAGCTCTTTAAACAGAGTTTCGGGGAAGATAGAAAAGCCGGCCCCGCCCATGAAGAGTTTAAAATCTTTGTGCGGGTTCTGCCTGATCAGGTTCATGATTTTTTTGTATCCACCAATAAAATTATTGGGATCATAGGAATTCACGCCGTCAATATTACGCAGCGAAACGGCAATATATTTTGGGTGATAGATTTCCAGCAAGGCGCTGAATTCTTCAGCATTCGAAAGATTAAAATCAAAAAGGCGGATATCGTAGTCATGCAGTTTCTCTGACAGATAAGTGGCCAGATAGGATATCCCTATGGGATAGACCGGATAAGGTATCGTCAGGGTATTGGCAGAGACTATTAGTAGTTTATTAGTAGATTTCATTTTTCAGTCTGTTTCCAGAAGTTATAATAGTTAAACCATTGCACCGGGTACTTCCTGAGCATTTTCTCAAGCCCGGCCACATATTCAAACACCACTTTCTTCAAGGTTTCTTCGCGTAGTTTCAGGTTGCCGAAATTATCCAGCATACGAGGCGGAGTAGCGTAGAAATGATAATGGTATTTGGTTTCTTTCATCGCAAACACACACACCACCGGAACTTTGAATTTACCGGCCATATAGAAAGGACTTACCGGGAAATCGGCTTCCCCTCCCATAAAAGGACAACTAATGGTTCTGTTGCCCGGCATATAACGGTCTCCGTTCATGGCGATGATCTCTTTATTCATTAATGCTTCTTTGATCTTTTCGAGATGCGACAGGTCGTTTCCTATCACTATCATCCCAATGTTCTTTTCTTGCAAAACCTCGGACATATAATTATTCACCTGGTCGTGCTCGGCTTCAAACATCAAAATGTGAATTTTAGTATCCAGACGCTCTAATAATTGTCCGGCTATCTCCCAGTTTCCCACATGAGCATTCACCAGAATGCCGCCTGTCTTGTTGGTTACCAACCCTCTCAGATGTTCCTCTCCGTCGAAATTAAAAGTGTATTTTTTGGTCGCCCCCGACAATAATGCAATTTTATCAACCAATATTTTGCCCAACATGCAAAAATTGAGATAGGCATAATAATACGCCTTTACTTTACCGTATTGGTGTATGGAATGGAAATAAAAATAAATTGACTTATAAGCCCTGGAAGTGGCAAAAAGAAAGTAAACCGCAACTAATTTCAGGAAAAAATAAGCAAAAGAAACTCCAAAATATTTTATAAAGAATACAAATATTTTATGACCGGTTACTCCACCACGGGTTTTTCCGTCCCATTGCGTCATCAGGTCCTCCCGGTGTTAATTAGACTTTGTTTACGTTGGCGATCACGTAGTTGTAAAAATCCTGAAGGGTTCTTACATTCGCCATCTCTTCAGCTTTAACTTTAAATCCGAAGTTCTTTTCAATAATTACAATGATATCAACAAAATCCAGGCTGTCTATTCCAAGGTCTGCTTTCAGTTGGGCTTCAGGCACCAGTTGATCTGCTTCGAGTTCAAATTCTTCCACCAAAAAATTGTTGATCTTCTCTATGATTTCTGTTCTTTCCATATAATGATTTAGTTTTTTATCGTACTTTTCTCACCAATATTGATGAATTGGTTCCACCAAAACCGAAAGAGTTTGACAAATATACATCAAATTCTTTATTCAGGGTTTTTGTCACAATATTTAGATTCTGTGAGTATTCGTCAGGCTCCTCAAAATTGATGTTGGGCGCTATGAATGAATTCTGCATCATCAGCGTTGAATAAACTATTTCACTGGCTCCGGCCATCCAGCATTCATGACCTGTCATGGATTTTGTGGAACTAACCAGAGGTTTGTGTGCACCAAACACATCGTGAATGGCAATGGCTTCGCTGATATCTCCGTGAGGAGTGGAAGTAGCATGTGCGTTGATATATTC
>CAZNRQ010000348.1:0-4247 GCA_964574845.1 uncultured Bacteroidales bacterium | reverse complement strand
AATAGATCCATCGGAAAATCACCTTACCGTAATGGTTAATTTTAGTGTTCTGTAAGAGGCCAAAGGGTCCTATGCCCGGTAAAGGAAATGTTCCGGGAAGGGGTTCGGTTTCGTAATTGAAATCGATCAAAGCTCCTTTGCCAAAACCTGTTTCAATATAGCAATTGGCATGTCCGTCGAATTTGGCGTGCAATGGTCGGCCTTCAATGGCGCTCATAATATTTTCAAATAATATTTCACCAGCAAAATGTGCCACCGAACCCGCTTTGGAAGTAGGAAGATTGGCAGCATCGCCTATGACAAATATATTGTCGTGTTTGTCCGACTGCAAAGTGTATTTATTGGTAGGAACATAATATAGATCGTCGCCCAAACCGCTGTTGGCTATCATTTGCGATCCTTTGTTGACAGGCACTATGGTGAGCACATCGAATTCAACCTCCTGCTCATCATAAGAGATGAGTTTTTTATTTTCGTTGTCGACGCGTTCAATATAGAAATCGGGGATGATCTTAATGTTCTTCTCTGTCATCAGTTCGCTCAGCATTTTGGTAGCAATAGGTTTGGTGAAAGCACCTGATAAGGGCGTCACATAAGTGATATCCACTTTATCCCTAATGCCTTTTTGAGTAAAATAGGCATCTGCCAGGAAAACAAATTCAATGGGCGCTACCGGACATTTGAAAGGGAGATCGGCAATTGCCATGACAAGTTTGCCGCCTTCCCAATATTTAAAGAATTCGGCCAGTTCGACGGCACCTTCGATGGTGTAGAAGTCGAAGATATTCTTATACCATAAAGATTCTTTTAGTCCCGGGGTCTCTTCCGGCGCAGTTTGAGTACCTGTGGCTATGATGAGGAAATCATACTGAAGCACTTTTCCGCCTTTTAGCAACACTTTATTTTCTTCGGCCTCTATCTTGTCGATTTCCGAGAATATCACATTGACACCTGCAGGTAAGAAATTGGTTTTGGGTTTTATTACATCATATTTATTGTAGATTCCGAAAGGAATAAACAAAAAACCCGGTTGGTAATAATGAGTTTTATGCTGATCCACAATAGTAATTTCCCAGTCTTCCGTAGTTAGGGCCTTACGAAGTTTGTTTGCCATCATGGTACCTGCCGTACCTGCTCCGAGAATTAAAAATCTTTTCATCTTGTTTTCTTATTAATTATCTCACTCAAATCTTTCGCAGCAAATGTAAATATACTTCAACACCTTGGTATAAAAATGAGTGTGAAGAAAAACAACAGAAATTGTGATTTACATCACACATTCAGAAATTAATTACTACCTTTACCTGCTAAATCCTTATTTACCATGTTCAAATGCGACCAATGCAGCGAAAGATGTATAGCATCCAATTTGCCCAGGCAGTTACTGGATGATCTGGGAAAGAATATTGCACAGATAGAATTCAAAAAAGGCGATAATATTTTCAGGGAAGGAGCCTTATCCCAAAGTGTTGCATTTCTGAAATGCGGGATCGTAAAATTGCATCTGCATGGCCCCGTGAAAGAAAAGATACTTCGCATTGTCAAGGCCCCTACTTATATTGGCTTGCCTACTTCTATTTCCGACAACATAAATCATTTCTCAGCCACAGCCATCATCGACACTACCGTTTGTTTTATCGACCTGCACCAATTCCGCGAGTTTATTTATAACAATGGCAAATTTGCTTACGACATCATGGTTGAGATGTGCGAAAATGAACTTTTGGACTACCAGCGCTACACCAATCAATCTCAAAAACAATTGCCGGGGATGATAGCTGAGACGATTCTTTGTTTATCCGACAGAATATTTAACAGCAATCGCTTCAATTTCCCCCTGACTCAATCGGAGTTGGGCGATTTGGTGGGAACATCCCGCGAAAGCGTCAGCCGTATACTTTCCGATTTTAGTCAGAATAAGATCATTGCTTTCAACGGTAAAGAACTGAACATTCTGAATCGGGATGTATTGGAAGAGATTAGTGCGAAGGGATAAGCCATAAGCAAAAGCGATGTTTTGAATTTCGTTGGATACGTTTTTTTACATGTTAGTGAAACCGGCGATTGAAGGCGGAGCAGGGCATTTGGCTATTAACTGAATCAGTGGGTCATAATTTGCCCAACCATTTCTAAAATCTCATCCAACTTTGCTGAAAATCTCTAGTTTTTGCAAATCAGTTATAGTGATTATTTTTCCGTCAGTTTCGATATAACCATCTTTCTGAAGTCCCGACAGAATATGACTGATATTGGTTTCTGAACATTGACCATATTCGGCCAGTTCCTGACGCGAAACGGGTATTTTGAAGCTATTGGAATGAAACACATTCCTGGCCAGATGAATAATGATAGTAACTACTCTGCCTATTACATGTTTATGAGAACGGTTTATGTATTCTTTCAGCAAATCCTCATAAATAGGAAATTGTGTTTTCACAAGGTTAAAACATAATGTATTATCTTCCCTGGCCAAACTTCTCAACTCATTGGCATCGATCAGGCAGGCTTTGCTATCGGCCACGGCGGCAATAGAATACTGATTGTATTGCGAATTAAAAATCCCCATACATGCGACCAGCAAAGGTGGTCCGGCAATAGTAATTATGACAACTTTTCCGTTTTCACTTTTATGAAATACTTTTATCATACCATGAGTCAGATAAATCAAGTGAGTATACGCACTACCCTGTTTTATAAGATTTTCGCCCCTGGAAAAATGTAAGGGGGTAGTATGATTCAAGCACAATTCGTTGTTATAATTGCCTATAATTTCATGTAACTGTTTCTTAAACAAACAAATATTACAATTGGCTGAGGAGGCTTTTGTAATTTTTTCCATTGGTTCTACATATAGTTAGCACTGGATAGTAGCAAAAATAGTATAATTTCAATAAATAATGGCAGATGTGCAAAATTGCACATTTTTTCTGCAAAATTTCACAATTTCGGGTGCAAAATTGCAGCTTAATAGCTGAGGAACAGACATTATATACTATAACTTTGCTGCATCAACTATGGGATAAGCCGAAAACCCAAAAACAGAGTAGGCGCCAAATCAAACCCTGAGGAATTTGCTCCGTAGGGTTACAAAAAAAACCACTATGAAAAAGCTTGTAAAATATTTTCACATTACTTTAGGTCTGAATAAAATGACCGTTGATGAAGAAACCACCTTTGCTTACGGTATAAAAACCGAAGACGACCCCGATGTAACCAATCCTTCTTATACCGATGCTGAGCTTAAGGCTTTGGCCGATAAGGTAAGAAACGATGCAGCCCTGCGTACCACAGCACCGGCAAAAACTCTTACTGCCCAGGAACAACAACATTTAGATTCGCTGTCGCGGGCTATAGTCTCGGTAAAAAACGATGTGGAAACGGTAGCCAACAAAAAGGCACAGGGCAACAAAGCCATTTTCGACCAGATAGTAACCAGAATCGGATTCGGACCCAAAGCTGACTATACCAGACGCCCGCGTGCTTTCGAATTCCTTAGTTCTGATTCAGGTTGTTTTCATGTAAGGGTGCCATTGGCCGGCAATGGAGCCATCACCTATTATTATCGCTATGGAATTACTTCCGCATTAAATGTTATGCCTTCCACCTGGGAACCTTCCATTGCCTTGTCGGTAACCGAAGTTATTGTTAGCGGCATCAAGAGCGGCACCATTGTTGGAGTGCAATATGCTGCTTTACAAAGCCCCAGACATACCAAAAAAGCAAACAACCAAAATCAAACCCCTGCACCAGATAGCGGATCGAGTCAGATTTTGACTACCCCCACATTAAATGACAAAGGGAAAGTCGTAATTGCTCACCAATCATCTTATCTGGAATGGAGCGAAATTTTGTATTTTATTATTCCGGGTACTAACACCGAATCATAAGCCCGATTTGCTTACGCGTCTTATTCAATAAGACTGAAACAAACTACACCTTGGTTTGTTTCAGTCTTATTTTTTTTGGGGTTAAATTCTGTATAAAAATGCTCTATTTCCCGATTTTTCTACCGGCATTTCAATGCGGTTTTCGGAAATTCCTAAATACTTATAACCTGCTGTTTATACGTAACTTCTGCCTAATAAGTATTGAAGTTGGATTGTATCATAAAGACAACGAACTCCAACACGTTGAAAATGACTTTCAATACATTGAAATCGAACTTCAACACATTGAAGACGACTTCCAATATGTTGACACGAATTCCAATATATTGGCAACGACCTTCAATACGTTGGCAACGACCT
>CAZNRQ010000347.1:0-4248 GCA_964574845.1 uncultured Bacteroidales bacterium | reverse complement strand
GATGTGCAGGTTCGAGTCCTGTTCCGGGCACAAAACTTTAAGCAGGCAATAGCCTGCTTTTTTTATTTAATCTTACAGGACGAGAAGTTTATCCGCCCACTGGCGGAAGTCCTGTTCCGGGCACAAAAGCATAAGCAGGCATTAGCCTGCTTTTTTTGTTTACTGCAACTTCGGTCAAACCTTAAAGATCAGCTATAAATTCTAATTTGACTCCAATCCCATAAAAGATAATTAGAATGGCCACCAAAATTCCAACCGCCTATTGGTTGACATCAAATAGGGCTATAGTTGTGCGTGAAATAATAAAAATTGGTGCAATTTGGTGTTTTTGTGATTTGGTGGCAAAAAACAATTTTTCAGAGGAGATTCAATTACCTTTGTAAAAAAAACTCTTGAAGAAAGCCATAGTCTCTGTAATAAATGATCTGGTGACCGACCAAAGGGTCGACAGAACATGTTCGGCTTTGGTAAAACTAGGTTTTGAAGTACTGTTGGTAGGTCGCAAGAAAAAGAACAGTCTGGAACTGCCTGAACGGAAATACCGCATGCACCGCTTCCATATGATCTTCGAAAAAGGGCCACTGTTCTACGCTTTCTACAATCTTCGTTTGTTCTTCCTGCTTCTCTTCAAAAAATCCGATCTGCTTTTTGCCAACGATCTCGACACCCTGCTGCCCAATTACCTTGTATCCCGTATAAAGAAAGTGCCCCTGATTTACGACAGTCATGAGTATTTCACTGAGGTGCCCGAACTGATAGGCAGACCCTTTGTTCAAAACACATGGAAACGTATAGAGCGTTTCATCTTCCCAAAGTTGAAAGAAATTATCACGGTAAACGAGTCCATTGCTGACTTATACGAAAAGCAATATCAAAAGAAACTTACCGTGGTCAGGAATATATCCTCAAGGGTAATCCTGGATTCGGTGAAAACACGCAGCGAACTGGGCCTGCCTGCAAACAAACACATCATCATACTGCAGGGAGCCGGCATCAATATCGACAGGGGTTCGGAAGAAGCACTGGCTGCCATGGAGTATGTTGATAATGCTATATTGCTAATCGTAGGCGACGGTGATGTGATACCCATTCTCAAGGAAAAAGCTCAGGAGGCAAGATATAAAGACAAGGTGATGTTCATTCCCAAACAGCCTTTCGCACAACTTTTTCAATACACTGTCAACGCCGATCTCGGTTTGACACTGGATAAGGACAGCAATATCAACTACCGCTTCAGCCTGCCCAACAAGATATTCGATTACATTCATGCCGGCATCCCAGTTTTGGCCTCTCCCCTGACCGAAGTAAAAAAGATCATAGACGAATATGGCATAGGCTGCACCACCGAAAGCCACGATCCGCATCACATTGCAGAAAAGATGCAATTTATGCTTACGGATATAAATTCGCGCGAAATGTGGAAAAAAAATCTTACACTTGCATCTGAAAAGCTTAACTGGCAAAACGAAGAACTCATATTACTAAAGCTGCTGAAGCCATATGCCTGACAAAACTGTCCATATCATCGCTTTCGATATTCCTGTTCCGGTGAATTATGGAGGAGCCATCGACATCTATTACAAACTGAAAAGCCTAAAGCAGGCCGGCATAAAAATCAATCTTCACTGTTTCGAATACGACCGCAAGCCCTCGGCCCTGCTCTATGAGTTTTGTGAGAATGTGTATTACTACAAACGCAATATCTCCAAGACCAAGCTTTTCAACAGCAAACCCTATATTGTAGCCACCCGCGATTCTAACGACCTGATGTCGCTGCTGCTAAAAGATGACTATCCCATTTTGTTCGAGGGGCTGCACACCACCTATTTTCTGGGCGACAAACGCCTTCGCGAAAGACGCAAGATAGTCAGGACCCATAATATTGAACACGATTATTATCAGAGTCTGGCCTCGGTAGAAAAAGACCTTTTCAAAAGGTACTATTTCATGAACGAAGCCGGCAAACTGGCCAAGTATGAAAAGATACTGGAACACAGCGATGGTATTGCTGCCATTTCGAAAAATGATTCGGTTTACCTTTCGTCGAAATACAAAAATGTACAAACTGTTTCGGCCTTTCATGCCAACGAAACCATCAGTTCGAAGCTGGGCAAAGGCAATTTCGCACTCTACCATGGAAGTCTCGAAATTGGGGAGAATAACGAAGCAGCCCTTTTCCTGGTTAAGAATATTTTTGCTGACTCAAAGCATCATTTCATCATTGCAGGCAACAAACCTTCGAAAGAGCTGAAAACAGCCATTGCAGGCAAAAGCAATATAGAACTAAGAACAGGCATCACCAGCGAGGACATTTACGAACTGATATCAGATGCCCACATCAATATTCTCCCAACCTTTCAATCGACAGGCATCAAACTAAAGCTGCTGGCAGCCTTGTTCCGTGGCCGGCATTGTCTGGTGAATACGCCTATGACAGAAAACACCGGACTGGAAAGCCTGTGTATTTGCCGCGATGGTGTAGATGAAATTAAAAAAGAAGTGGAAGTCCTGTTTCAAACAGAATTTGATGCCTCAGAAATTCAAAAAAGGGAAGAGATACTGCTTAACAACGGCTTCTCGAACGGGCACAACGCCCGCACGCTGATCAATATGCTTTTTTATTGATTCTCCTGATCTTCTATCAACAAACCATTTTCAATACGCATGGTTCGGGCCGGGAACCTTTTGAAGAGGGAATAGTCGTGCGTGGCCATAAAGACAGCCGTACCCGTCTTGCTGATGTTCAGCAGCACATTCAATATTTCTTCTGAAGTATTGGGATCAAGATTGCCGGTCGGCTCGTCGGCCAGAATCACCTCAGGGTGATTGATGAGAGCACGGGCAATGGCAACGCGCTGTTGTTCGCCTCCTGAAAGTTGGTTGGGCATCTTGCTGCCTTTGTCGCCCAAACCGACCATTTCAAGCACCTCGATACTTCGCTGTTTGATGTCTATCTTGCTGCTCCATCCGGTGGCATGCATTACAAAATGAAGATTTTCGTTCACCGTGCGATCAGTAAGCAACTGGAAATCCTGAAAAACTATACCCAGTTTGCGTCTCAGGAATGGTACCTGCTTATGTTTGATAGTTAACAAGTCGTAACCGGCTATTCGCGCTAATCCATCCACAGCAGGCAGGTCGGAATAGATAAGTTTCAGAAGGCTGCTCTTACCGCTGCCGGTAGGGCCAATCAGGTAAACAAATTCGCCGCGCTCTATGCATACATTGACATTAGCCAGCACCAAAGCAGAGTTTTGAAATACCGATACTTTATCGAGTTGAATGATGGCATTGTTGCGTATTTTTTTTGTGTCGTCCATAAGATCAGATTCAGCATGTAAAATTAAGTTTTTCTTGGCTGTTTCACCATAATTAATCCAAATTTGTCAGCTTCAAGGGAGCATTTTTCGTAATTTTGTATAAAGCAGTGAAACATGCCACGTTTTTGGATCATCATTTTAGCAATCCTGTTGACTATGCCCGAAATCAGTAACTCACAAAATAAGATGGGAAATCCCTCAGACCGCCGGCCCGCCGTGGCAGGACAGTTTTATCCTGCCGATTCAGCAGAGCTCAGAAAAGAACTCGACTCACTTTTTGCTCAAGCTATTCCCCGTCAGGGTTCGGAGGTCAGGGCCATCATTACGCCCCATGCCGGCTACGTTTTCTCAGGAGGAGTCGCCGCCAGCGCTTTCAACCAGATAGATACTACCAAAGATTACCAGACCATCTTTGTGATAGGTTCCAGTCATAAGGAGTATTTTAACGGAGCTGCTATTTATGTGGACGGAAATTTCATTACTCCTTTGGGAACAGTGGAAGTGGATACGGCACTGGGGAAGAAACTCATCAGCGAAAATAGTTTTTTCAGCAATTATAACGAGGCCCACAAGACCGAACATTCGCTGGAAGTGCAGCTTCCTTTTCTGCAATATAAGCTTCGTAAGCCTTTTAGGATAGTGCCCATAGTAATAGGCACTGACGATGCAAATGTTTGTAAGAAGGTAACCCATGCTTTGGCACCTTATTTTACGGAAGACAATCTTTTTGTGATCAGCACCGATTTTTCACATTATCCACGCTATGCCGATGCCCTTACTGTTGACCGAATGACGGCTCAAGCTATTGAAAGCAACTCCCCAAAGAAACTGCTGGAAGTATTAAGTTCGAATGCCAAATTGCCTGTATCCAACCTGCTGACCAGCCTCTGCGGATGGTCGTCGGTGCTGAGCCTGCTGTATATCACCG
>CAZNRQ010000346.1:0-4261 GCA_964574845.1 uncultured Bacteroidales bacterium | reverse complement strand
TGCGAAGCCACACTAAAGTCGAAGCGGGGAAAGGATGTCTCTATCCTGTTAGGATAGCTCAGGGCATAGACGATAGGCAGGCGCATATCGGGCAACCCCATTTGGGCTTTAATAGACCCGTCAGTAAACTGAACCATGGAATGAACTATGGATTGAGGATGGATGACCACCTCTATCTTTTCGGCCGGAATATTGAAAAGCCAGCGAGCTTCTATTACCTCCAGTCCTTTGTTCATCATAGAAGCTGAATCTATGGTGATCTTGTTACCCATGACCCAATTGGGATGGTTGAGGGCTTCGGCCTTTGAAATAGTTTTTAAAGATTCGTAGCTATGATTCCTGAATGGACCCCCGGAAGCTGTCAGTATAAGTTTCTCGATCTTATTATGGAATTCGCCGGCCAGACATTGAAATATGGCTGAATGTTCGGAATCGACAGGGTAAATATTGACAGCATTTTCTCTTGCCGTCCGCGTAATGAGATCGCCGGCTACTACCAATGTCTCCTTGTTGGCCAGAGCCACCGGTTTTTTATGCCTGATGGCATTGAGTGTTGATCTGAGTCCGGCAAATCCTACAATCGCCGCCAGCACTATGTCGATAGTTTCGGATTCGACGATTTGTTCCAGTGAGTCAAAACCTCCGAAAACTTTAATATCGTGATTCGCCAGCGCCTGTTTCACAATAGGGTATTGATCGCGTCCTGTGATAACAACCGCGTTTGGTTGAAATTCGATGGCCTGTTTTATCAGTAATTCCGAGTTGTTATGGGCAGTCAGCACTTCGGCTTCAAACTTATCCGGATGCTGACGAATCACATCCAGTGTTTGGGTTCCAATCGAACCGGTTGACCCTAATATGGCTATTCTTTTTTTCACAAACATTTAAAACTAAAAGGACATAAAATCTTTGGGATTTGCCGAACTGCCATTATGCCAAAGTTCGAAATGCAAATGAGGTCCTGTTTGCAGTTCACCGGTTTCGCCCACAATAGCGATAGGGTCACCGGCTTTAACGTAATCGCCGGTTTGTTTCAACAAAACAGAATTGTGTTTGTAAACAGAAACCAAATTATTGATGTGTTGAATAGATATGATGTAGCCTGTTTCCAAAGTCCATCCTGTAAAAAGTACTGTTCCGTCAAGTGTTGCCTTCACGGCCTCATTCTTTTTAGCTGCTATATCTACCCCAAAATGACCTTTCCCGGGATTATAGCCATTCACCACAATTCCTTTGATGGGTGTAAAAAAGAAAAAACTACTGATTGATCCGGCTCCTTCAGATTCGGAAGAAAAAGTAAGGTTGTACTTATCCATACTTTCGAATTCGTTGCGCATGGCAGAATCTTCAGGGGAAATTTTATAATCAAGGTTTTTGTATTTCTTAATACTGCTATCACTGGGCTTAGTCATATCCTGCTGAGGAAAATCTCTTCCTTCGATAACATATCGTAAATTCTCCAAATAGAGATTCCTCCTTACGATCTCCTTTTCCATGGAATCGGTTTTCAGTGTCAGTTTGAAAAGTTCGCGTTGCATATTGACATCTCCATAACCGGGGATGAACTCACGCAGGGGAGTGTAGGCGATAATGATACTTGTGGTAAAAATCAAAAAGATGACAACAGCGCCACCGGCAACAAATACGTTCATACGGGTAAGCCGGAACGATATTTTACGCTCAAAAGTAGAATCGTTCATGATAACCAATCGGTACTTATCATGAAGTTTTTTCTTAAAAGCCTGCCAGCGTGTCGGTTTCTTTGATTCCATTATTAAATAATTCTGCAAATATCCGAAATAAAAGTCGATTTCAGCCCCTATTTCACTTGAATTAATCGATTTGTCACTTTATGAAACCCGTAATAATGATCTGGCATGGTTATTCGCTGTATAAAACAAATAGCTGTAAAATCGGTGTCAATGTGTGATTTAAAGAAAGTAACTGTGTAAAATAACCTAAAAAGTAGGGGTTTTTTGAAAAAATAAAATAATTTTGTAAAAAATAAGTTATTGAGTTTTAAAAACATTAACGTGTCTGAAAAATATTCAATTAAAGCAGTATCCATAATTTTCTGTTGCCTGACAGTGTTCTTTTTTTCCTGTTCGACCAAAAAGAATACCTTTACCAGAAGAGTCTATCATAACCTGACCGCACATTACAATGCCTATTTTAATGGTAAAGAAGCATTGAATGAGGGCAAGACTGAGTTGATTAAAAAGAATAAGGACAATTTTACGAATGTAATTCCGGTTTTTGAGTTAGGAACCAAAAGTGATGCCCAGTCGGTCTATAATTTTATGGACAGAGCCATAGAAAAGGCATCGATAATTATTCAACGGCACTCTATTTTTATCAAAGGCGTAGAACACATAAAGTGGATTGACGATGCCTTCATGATGATAGGCAAATCATATTATTACAAACAGGAATACGATCTGGCTCTTCAGACATTCAATTATGTTCTGAACAAGTATAAGGATAGCGATTCCAAATATGAAGCCATCATTTGGAAGGCCAGGGTCATGACCCAACAAGGTAAAACTGAGGAGGCAGAGGCCTTGCTGAGTTCTATTGAAAAGAAAATAGAGAAGAATAAGGCCAACCGTGTTGCAGAGAAAATGTATCCTATGGCCTATGCTGATGTGTTGTTGAAACAACAAAAATATGAGCAGGGTATTGATTATGTGCAACAGGCATTGCATCTCAACAGGGCCAAGCATGTTCGTACCAGATTGAATTTTATTCTGGCACAGGCCTATCAACGCAGTGGAAATGCCCAACAAGCAAATAAATACTATAAAAAGGTATTGGGCATGAACCCCACTTACGACATGGAGTTTGCCACAAAGATCAATCTTGCCAAGAATTATGATGTTACCATGGGGGGAAGCGGCGATATAAAGAAACAGCTGAACCGTATGATTAGGGACGAAAAGAACAAGGAATACCTGGATCAGATACATTATGCCCTGGCTGAAGTTTATCTGAAAGAAAATGATGTGGAAAACGGGATCAAACAATTGAAAAAATCAGCTCAAAAAAGTGTTTCCAACAATTATCAGAAATCGATTTCTTATCTGAAACTGGGGGATTTATACTTTGCCGAACCCGATTACAGAAATGCTCAGAGATATTATGATAGTTGTATCATAACTCTTCCTAAGGATTTTCCCAATTATCAGCTTATTGAAAACAAGAAAAACACGCTAAACGAACTGGTGAAAAACCTTGATATTGTTGCTTTGGAAGATAGTCTTCAGATGTTGGCCAAACTGTCACCTGCCGAACGAAATCAGAAAATTGCAGAACATATTGCGGAACTCCAAAAAGAAGAAGATCGCATAAAACTAGCTGAACTTCAAAGACAAACCGAACTTGCACAAATTCAACAAACGAATGGTACCAATAATCAAACCACAGGTTCATGGTATTTTTATAACCCTTCCTCTATGAGTTTTGGATTTAACGAGTTTGTTCATAAATGGGGTACAAGAAAGTATGAGGATCTATGGAGGCTTAGCAACAAGACTGTTACCGAGTTTAGCTATAATGACATTAAAAATGATGCTGACAGTAGTGATTTAAAAGAAAGTAAAAAAGAGAAAGATCTGAAAGACCCTAAGACTTACCTAGCACAAATTCCACTGACTCCTGAAGCAATAGAAGTTTCGAATAAAAAGATTAGCGAAGCTTTGTTCAATATTGGGGTGATATATAAAGAATCTCTTAACGATTTAGACAAATCAATTGAAGCTTTTAATAAGCTAGAATCTCGTTTCCCAAATGGAAAGCAAATTCTGGCAACCTATTATAATTTGTACGAAATATATAAGGAGAAAGATGAACCGTCGAAAGCAAATTATTATAAGGACCTCATACTTACCAAATTTCCTGACAGCGATTTTGCCAACATGATATCCGATCCCGACTATTATAAAAAACTGGAAGAGATTAAAGGTCGTTTATCGTTGGTTTATAAAAACACCTATCTGGCTTTCAAAGACGGGAAGTATACTCAGGTAATAAATACTGCCGATAGCGTTATCCTGCTTAAAAAGGAAAAGGTATTGACCTCAAAATTTGATTTTCTGAAATGCCTGTCCATTGGAAAAACTCAATCCAAACCAACCTTTATACTTTCGTTGAAAGATATTGTCAAAAACTATCCGGAAACTGAGGTTAAAATTGAGGCTCAGAAAATTCTTGATTTTTATGAAACTGTGTCTGACAATAAAGTTTCCACCGATGATGGATCAGC
>CAZNRQ010000345.1:0-4275 GCA_964574845.1 uncultured Bacteroidales bacterium | reverse complement strand
CACACCCGGCACTATAGATGCCGACTATCGAGGCGAAATCAGGGTCATTCTGGTCAATCTTTCGTCCGACGACTTTTTAGTGAACGACGGAGAGCGCATCGCACAAATGATCATTGCAAAACATGAAAAAGCCGAATTAATTCAGGTAGAAATACTTGAAGAAACCCAAAGGGGTCAGGGCGGTTTTGGCCATACAGGGAACAAATAATCCTCCAATACAGGCTGTTTTGCAAAAAAACACCCCCATATTTTCTTAAATATTGTTAAAATTCACACCCTTAATAACGCTATAATAAACAAAAATACAGTTAGTTGGAGAAATTGACCTATATTTTCATTGAAAAATTTTTTGCCATGTCCAAACTAATAATTTCCTTTGCACCCTCAAATTAACAAAAAAAACAAAAATTATGTCAGATATTTCAACAAGAGTAAAAGCCATCATAGTTGATAAACTAGGTGTAGATGAAAACGAAGTTACCCCAGAAGCAAGCTTCACAAACGATTTGGGTGCAGATTCTCTTGATACAGTAGAATTGATTATGGAATTCGAAAAAGAATTCAACATTGCAATTCCCGACGAAGAAGCTGAAAAGATTGGAACCGTTGGTGATGCAATCACTTACATTCAGAACAATACAAAGTAAATAAAGCATACATGGATTTAAGACGAGTTGTTGTCACTGGTCTTGGCGCAATAACTCCTATAGGTAATAATCTCAATGAATATTGGGATTCATTGCTTGCAGGGGTTAGTGGTGCTGCTCCTATAACCCGCTTTGATGCTTCCAAATTAAAAACACAGTTTGCCTGCGAAGTAAAAAATTACGACTCTAACAACTATTTCGATAGAAAAGAGGCCCGTAAGATGGACTTATACGCCCATTTCGCACTCATTGCTGCTGACGAAGCTATTATTGACTCGGGTATTGATCTCACTCAGATCAATCTCGACAGAGCCGGAGTTATTTGGGGATCAGGAATTGGTGGATTGGATACATTTTTGGAGGAAGTTACCGCTTTTGCGAAAGGTGACGGAACTCCGCGTTTTAATCCCTTCTTTATTCCAAAAATGATTGCCGACATTGCCGGTGGTCATATTTCTATAAAGTATGGATTCAAAGGGCCCAATTTTACTACGGTTTCTGCCTGTGCATCTTCGTCCAATGCCCTGATCGATGCTTATAATTATCTTAGATTAGGTAAAGCCGACGTCTTTATCTCAGGAGGTTCAGAAGCTGCAGTGGGTATTTCGGGTATTGGCGGATTTAATGCCATGCACGCCCTGTCTACCCGCAACGATGATCCTGCAACAGCATCACGTCCTTTCGATAAGGATCGCGATGGTTTTGTACTGGGCGAAGGCGGTGGAGCTTTGATTCTCGAAGAATTGAACCATGCTCTGAAAAGAGGAGCAAAAATATATTGCGAAGTCGCCGGTGGCGGTCTCTCAGCCGATGCTTTTCATATCACCCAACCTCATCCCGATGGCGATGGAGCAAAGAGGGTAATGAGAAGTGCTTTGGAAGATGCAGAACTTACCCCCGAAGATATCGATTATATCAATACACACGGAACCTCGACCCCTCTGGGAGATATCGCAGAATGTAAAGCCATTGTGGCGACTTTTGGTGAACATGCCTACAAGCTGAACATCGGAGCTACCAAATCTATGACTGGACATTTGCTGGGAGCAGCCGGCGCTATTGAATCAATAGCTACCGTTATGGCTGTGAAACACGATATCGTTCCTCCTACAATTAACCATTTTACAGACGATCCGGAAATTGACAGCAAACTGAACCTGACCTTTCATAAAAGTCAGAAACGTGTTGTAAGAGCTGCTCTTTGCAATACCTTCGGTTTTGGCGGTCATAACGCATCGGTAGTTTTCAAAAAGTATAACGGTTAATCTGTTTTTTTACGCACTGCGACAAAGATTTAATACGATTTATAAAGAATGTACTTGGCTTCAAACCTAAGAACGTTCATTTATATCAGCTTGCCTTCTTACATCGTTCTGCTGCTCAGGAGGGAGTGAAGGGACATAAGAACTCCAACGAACGTATGGAATATCTGGGCGATGCCGTACTTAGTTCGGTTATCGCTGATTTTCTTTTCCATAAATACCCTTTAAAAGACGAAGGCTTTCTGACCGAAATGCGTTCGAAGATCGTAAACCGCTCCAATCTCAATCAACTTTCGAAAAAGATGGGTCTGGACAAAATGATACAATCCGAGCAGGAGAACGGAAGCGTTTACAAATCCATAAATGGCGATGCTTTCGAAGCCATCATAGGAGCCATTTACATCGACCGCGGCTATAAGTTCGTAAAAAAGGTGATATTGAATCGTATCATTACCTGTTATCTCGACATTGAGGCCCTCGAAAAAAAGGAGTCCAACTACAAAAGCACCCTGATCGAACTGGCCCAGAAAGAAAAAAAGCAACTGGATTTCAAAGTCATTGAGAAGTCAGGACAGGGATATCAGAAGCAATATAAAGTCTCCGTGGTTTACGATGGCAAACAATTGGCCTTTGGCTACGGATATTCCATCAAAGAAGCCGAACAGAACGGCGCCGCCAATGCCTATGCGGAGATCAATGATAATTCGCAGGCAAATTCCTGAATATTGCAGGAGATTGCGTAAATTTGACCATACTATTTCAAATCTTTAGCCCATGAGAACTGTTAAGATCGTTTTCCTCAGTGCATTTTATTTTGCCTTCTTTATGAGTTTCGGCAATTTCTTTCGTTTGCAAGCCCAGGTTAAAACCCCAACGGAAACAGAAGCCTTGTTGAATGTAGTGGTCACCAGTATGAAAGATGTGCCCCGTGAAGGCGAAAAGATCCTTTTTGTGGGCGAGAAAACCAAAAAGACCTTCAGCGGTATCACCGATAAGGCGGGAAAGTTTTCCATACTCATTCCCGAGGGTGACACTTATTCCATAGAATACAAAACCTTTTCGGAAACGGTGGAGTACAATAAATTTGAAGCCCCTTCGGAAGAAGGAAAGTACACCTACGATCTCGACATCAAGTACGATCCTCCCAAGACCTTTACCCTTGAAAATGTGTTCTTCGAGACCGGTAAATCCATTCTGCGTGCCGAATCGAATAACGCCCTCAATGATCTGGTGGAGGTGATGAAACTAAAGCCGGGTCTGACCATTGAAATTTCAGGACATACCGACAATGTGGGAAATCCTGAGACCAACCTGAAATTGTCGCTCGACAGAGCCAATTCCGTGAAAAACTATCTGGTTCAGCATGGAGTGGCTGCTTCAAGGGTAGCTACCAAAGGTTATGGCGATACCCAACCTGCGGCTTCCAATGATACCGACGAAGGCAGACAAAAGAACCGCCGCACCGAGGTAAAGATTATTAAAGAATAAAAGAGCCACCTTCTTTATTCTGAATCATTGTTGTCCGGTTAATTTTCAGATTTTATAATGTCGTACCTACGGCACTTTTGTGTTTTTCTTTACCATCTTTTCTACCATACTATCGTACCTACGGTGCTAATTTAAAGCCTCGTAAGAGGCGGCATTATGGTAGAAAGGTGAACAAATGGAAAATCAAGCCCCACTAAGGGCGACATTATAAAATGATTGAATTAAAAATACGCCCGTATCTGCAAATTGCCCACATGAACCAGTTTGTTGGTTCCGGTTTTGCGTCCGTCGTAAACCAGATCCAACTGAAGGTTGTTTCCTATGTTTCGCTGAAAGGTGAAGTTCCAGGTAACGTTCTGCCCCGGCTTGAATCCGTTAAGCATTTCGTAAGCCAGTGAAGTGTTTTCCGAACTGTTGTATCTGATATTGATGTAATTTACCTTGGCCAGCAGGGTTCCTTTGCCCGGGAAATTATACTTCATATCCAGGCCGATATTGTGGTTTATGGCCCTGTCGTTGGGCGAGGCAGCCGAATTGATCTTGTCGCTGTAATTATAGATCAAACTGATGCGGAATTTGTTTCCGGGCTGGTAGATCAGCTTGGGCTCAATTTCCCACGAAGAGATGTCGAAGTTTTTGGAACTGAAATACTCCGAAAAATAGGTTTTGTGTCCCTTGCTGAACATAAGATTGGTGTAGAACTTACGGGTAACATTCCATCGTATGCGGGTCCCGTAGGATTCCGCCGAACGCGACTCTATGCCGTTTATCAGCAGCAATTTGGAATTGTTCAACTGATAGAATATTTCCACTCCTATCTTGGGATTGCTGCGGTTGAAGAACAATACCGATTTAAACTGAGTGGTGGAGGTCATCAG
>CAZNRQ010000344.1:0-4281 GCA_964574845.1 uncultured Bacteroidales bacterium | reverse complement strand
GTATATACAGAAAAACAAATATTATTAAACCTTCCCACCCACTCTCCCCACCACACGCATACCCTTGCCTGATAATACTTAATTGCTTGTCGAAAAAATAAGTGTTAAATTTTCGCTATGATTCGGAAAAAAGGATATTTTTGAAACGGAATTTGATATGATAAAAAAAAAGAAAAATCAAAGCACCCCGAACTAGTTGGATGATTTTTCCCAAAAATATAAGTCAGAAGAACAAACATCAAATATTAAAATCAAAATTAAAGGAATGAAGACAAAAACTACATGGATCACCTTCGCCATTATTATTGCTGCACTGGTGGTAAAAGCACAGACTACGGGTACTCTTACTGATACCAGGGATGGCAAAATATACAAGACCGTGGTCATTGGTGCTCAGACCTGGATGGCTGAAAACCTGAATTACAAATCGGATAATTCTTGGAATTATGGAGATAGTCCCACCAATGGCAATGCATTTGGCCGATTATACAATTGGGAAGCGGCCATGAAAGTTTGCCCAAGCGGATGGCACTTGCCCTCCAAGGAAGAGTTTGATGTCCTTTTGATTGCTGTAGGAGGTAGTGGTAATAACGCTTATTTTGCCTTAAAAGAAGGAGGAAGCAGTGGTTTTTCAGGCTTATTGGGCGGATTTAGAAGCGATAAAGGCGAGTATGCTAATATAGGCCAGTTTGGCTACTATTGGGCCACTACCGGGTTTCGTAAAAGCAGTGGATGGAGTCTGGGTATAATGCCCCCGCTTAAGTTCGCACACATGAGAAACACAAAACATTATTTTTTCTTCAGTGTTCGTTGCCTAAAGGATTAAATCGTCTTTAGGTATACCAATTCGTAGGGAAGGACTTTTTTTGAATTTTGTAGTTTGAATAATATTTTTATCACATTAAAACTTAAAAGTATGAAAGGAAAATTATTTTTATTCACTGCTCTTTTAGGAATGCTAATATTTTTGGAAGGTTGTAAAAAAGAACCAAGTACGGGTGGACTTACGATAAGAGTTACGCTAAATGGTTCGTCATCTAATATTCAGGGAGCATTTGTTGGGATAGGCACTTCTTTGGAAAACCTTCACAATTCTTTATATACGGCCTGGGAACAAACTGATGCCAGTGGGGAAGCAACCTTTTCCGATCTAAAACCTGAACTTTATTATTATGAAGGTTATTTGCAGGTCGGAGGTGTCCAGTATTATAAAGAAGGCCCCATAATGATAGTCGCAGGAAAACATATTGATCTACCCATTACTTTGGAGTAGACAGTTCTAGGACACAAGGTTTGGCGCAAGGCTCCGGCCTGTCCCTAAAGAGTCCTGCGGACCGTCGGATTATCATTGTCGTCGAAAATCAAAGCAATTAAAAACAAATAATCTGCATGATGAAAAACAATAGAGTACTTCAAGATTACAAGATCAATGTCAGGATCATACTGGCGGCTTTGTGGATAGCCGTTATGTTTATTTATGTTTACGCGGACATTAAAACGCTGTTTCAGCCCGAAATTCCTGAACAAATAATATCAGGTGTCATGGGCGGAATGACCATTAGTCAGGGTTTTTTATTGGCGGCAGCCCTGTTAATGTCTATACCACCCTTAATGATTATATTCTCGCTTACCGCAAAGCCGGGTATAACCCGATGGGTCAACATTGTGGTTAGTTTTCTTCATATTGTTCTCATCATAGCTACGCGTTTTGTGCCAGCCAAGATATGGTACTACTACATCTATTATCAATCGGTTGAAGCCATCTTTCATTTCCTTATCATATGGTATGCCTGGCGTTGGCCGTTGCAGGAGAATAAGGTCTGAACCGCTGATGGAAATGATAAAATGATAAGGATGATTAAAGAAGAGTATAAATATTCGGAATTAACCGCAAAAATCATTGGTTGTGCTATGAAAGTACACAGCACACTTGGAAATGGGTTTCAGGAAGTAATTTATCAGCGGGCATTGGAAATCGAAATGACAAAACAGGGCTTATTTTTCGAAAGAGAAAAGTCCATGCCTGTTTATTATGAGGAGCATGAAATAGGAACAAGGCGAGTCGATTTTTTTGTTGAAGAAAAGGTCATGGTCGAACTAAAGGCTATAACTTTATTGGAAAAGGTACATTTGGCGCAGGCTCTTAACTATCTCGAAGCTTATAAAATGGAAGTAGGATTGTTGATTAATTTTGGCGGCACCAAACTCGAATTCAAACGGCTGACACTCCACGATAAGCTATCATCTTAATCATTCAATCACATGTATCAGCGGTTCAGACAAAGGATGGGGATGAAAAGAAAATAAAAGGTTGCACTAATTCGCAATCTGCGGGAAAATATTTTTGGTGTAATTTGGTGCTTTGGAGTCTTGGTGGCAAATAAAAAAAGTATTATTTTTGAACTTACATTACACCTTTTATTCAATAAAATAATAACCAATTAAAACCTTTTTTATGAAAATAGAATTTAGCAATGAGCAGTACAAAACACTTTTGAAAATGTTGTTTTTTGCCGACTGGTTTGTGAATAGTTATAAAGTTAAAGATTCTGAAATCTATAAAGAAACCGAAGATTTGCAACAATATTTGTTTTCATTTGCCAGAACATTTGGACAAGAAAAATGGATCACTTTTTATGAAATATTTCAAAAGTACATGCCTACAATAGAAATGGAGGACGAATTAATGCACTTTGTCTACGAATATAATGACGATCAGAAAAACAGGTTTATTGAAGAACTCCAATGCTTGATAGAGAGAAAATTACGCCCTGAGCCTCAACAATGCAAACTTCCTGAATGAGCTTATATTTAGAACATGCATACTGTTTCCGCTGGCCCCGTTCGACGCAAGGTTCCGGCCTGAAAATATTGTCTGAACCCTGCCTACGGAAGGCAGGCGCTGATTAAATTGATTAAGATGACTAACTTTGAAGGCATAAGTCTACTGTTTAAAAATCAGTTAAATCAATAAAATCAGGTAAATCAATGGTTCAGACAATGGTCGAAAATCAAAGCACCCCCAATACATGATCCCCCAAATTGAAACCCTGAACGAAAAGAAACTAATAGGCAAACGCCTGCTTATGAGTTTGGCCGACAACAAAACCGCCCAACTTTGGCAAAGTTTTATGCCGCAACGCCACCTCATTACCCACCGGCTCAACTCCCATGTGATCTCCATGCAGGTGTATAATCCTGATTACTTTGCTCACTTTTCGCCCCACAATAAGTTCGAAAAATGGGCCTGCGTGGAGGTAAGCGATTTTACTGAGGTGCCGCCTGATATGGAAACCTTCGTTCTGCCCGCCGGTATGTACGCCGTGTTCCACTATCAGGGTTTGAGCAGCGATAACTCCATTTTTCAATACATCTTTGCCACCTGGTTGCCCGCCTCAGCCCATACCTATGCACTGGACCACCGTCCGCACTTCGAAGTGCTGGGCGAAAAATACAAAAACAACGACCCCACCTCTGAAGAAGACATCTGGATACCCATAAAACCTTTGCTACCCCGGTCTCAGGCCTGAAAATATTGTCTGAACCCTGCCTACGGCATGCAGTTTAGCAAAAGCCCGGAAACTACCCGTTACTATTTGAACAACTTATCAGCCTTCTGTAGCATCTCTTCCGCCTGGTTTTGGAAGTAAACATTCCAGGGATAGGTATTGCCGGCATGATGAGGGTCCTGTGCCAGCACCCAGTTGAGGTCGTCCACATAGCCTTGGCGGTTGCCTGTTAGGCTGTACAGATATTTTGCTCTTCCCCAGCGGTTCACCAGGTAATTGGGTCCCGCTTTAATAGCCTTATCAAATTCTTCGGCCGCTTTTATCTTGCTTCCGCCAAACTTCTCAGGCACGGCAATAAAATAAATGGCACGCGAAAGAAAGTTGCCGCCCCCGGCCCAATCGGGGTCCAGAGCATCGATACGCGCAATAACGGGATTGTTGTTCATCACCAGTTTGGTATTAAACACCCTGCCTATCACGCTTAAACACTCCTTAAAGTAATAAAAACGTGCCATATACCAATAGCCCATCGCATCCGTAAAATTCTTGTCGAGTTGGTCCACAGCCTCCCAAATGGCCGCACCTCCGGCGGTCCTTTGTTTGAATTCCGGCTGCAGCCTCATGGCTTGCTCGCAATAATGCATGGTTTGGCGGTAATGAAATTTCTTTTCTGCCTTATCATGGCCATAAGCCGCTCCCATAAGCAAATGGTAATTGCCAGTTTTCCATAAAGCCTGATAATTGTCAGGCTAGGTTTGGGCCAGCAGGGCAT
>CAZNRQ010000343.1:0-4281 GCA_964574845.1 uncultured Bacteroidales bacterium | reverse complement strand
GGCCAAAGCCAACCAATGTAGTTCAGCCGAAGAGCTGGCGGAATTTATTGCAGCCCGCGGCAACTATTTTGATATTGCTCAGGCCGAACAACTGGATCGCTACCGCAATATGATCCGCATACAACAGTTCTATCAGGATAAGAAGCGTGAAGAGTATTTCGCGGCCAAGCTGGAAACGGTGCAAAAATCCACCGATCATAAGTCGCTCAGCCAGAATCTGACAGATATTGAGGCACAGATTTCGGAAGAAGAAAAAAGATCGGTAAGGGCCATTCAGGAGGTGGTGAACCTTTACCTGAAAACCGTGGAATACATCACGGCGCCTGACACCAAAAAACAAAAATATCTGGGCGAGATCAGGGACAAATGGGCCTTGCTGAAAACCCTCGACAGCGGCATCAGCCTGCAAAAGATACTGAGCTATCCGCCTTACCGCCATGTCAGCATACTGGACGACGAACGCATTACAGAATTATTCAACAACGTGAAGGAGGTGATAGCATAATGGACGCTACCGTAAAAATGATTTTAGGAAGTTTTGCCGACGGAGTGGAAAACTACAAACGCTCGCTGGGCGAAGACAATGCCGTATGGATGAAAGCCGCCGCTTGCCTGGCCGAACTCAATGCCATAGGCGAAGCTGCTGCCGATATTATGGAATTTTCGAATAAATCGGCTGCCTTAATGCCCGAAATGTCGAAATGGCTGGGCGAACTGGCCAACGAAAAACCGGTGAATAAGGTGGTTCAGGAGGTTCCTTCGGCCGAAAAGATGGCAGTGGGTTATCACATGTCGTACAATGCTATCGCCGACAAGGAAAAACATCCCGAAACCTGCCGTGTGTATGAACGCATTTTCGAAATCGAACAGCAGGCTGACAACGGATTGCAGTTTCTGCAACGGGTGGCTGCCGAAGGTCTGGGCATAAGGACCAGCGCCTATCAACTAATGGAGACCTCTCAAAACCTTTTGAAAGAACAACAGCAGGTAAGTCTTCCGCAAATGGACCTTTACCATAAAAATATGATAGAGGATATGCGTGGGGCGAAAAGTGTGTCGGAGATAGATTATCACAACAACATACGCGCCGATATCAGCTATTACGAGAACCAATGGGACACTATGTATCTGATAGTGGTTTACGTGAACCTATCGAATGCCATCACCAGCTATATGCTTGCGCGCACCGAAGAAAACCGCCAATGTGTGGAGAATTCGTATCGTTTTGTGGCCCGCTATTTCGGACTCACTTACGAAGAAGTGATGGCCCTGCCGCGCATACGCGATTATTTCGATAAGATGTTGTGGGGTACCATCAAAGAACAGATGGCAGCCAAGGGGACAGATACTCCCGAGAAGTATTTTGCGCTGGAAAAAGACTTGCTGATGATTTGCCTGAAAGACCGACCGGAGGTAGAGTTTGCGGGTGAAGACCGAAAGATGCTGACCTTTTTCGGAAAGCCCTATCATATGCACCGCGATGTACCGGCGCTGTATGACGAGGTGCCTCATCCGGACGGGAAGTAAGTTGGCGGATTTGTTTATTAGTCATCTGTTAGCCTTAGAGAACAAGTTCTCAGGCTTTCGAAATAAAAAAAGCCCCTTGCGGGGCTGTTTTTTTTTGATGGTGGGACGTACTGGATTCGAACCAGTGACCTCATGCGTGTGAAGCATGCGCTCTGAACCGACTGAGCTAACGTCCCTTATTTCACACTTTCGAAGCGGTAAAATTATTCTTTTTTCCCGAAACAAAACGAATCAAATTAATATTCTGCTGCCGTACCACAAAAAGAAGAGCTATAACACAGAGATCCACAGAGGGAACACGGAGTTACACAGAGAATCCTATGCCAATTCATTAATGATATCCCTAAAATTCTCTGCTTCCTTTTCTTTGCCTCCTGTCCTAAAGGATGGAAAAGCAAGCAGAGAATTTTGGATTAGTCCGGCAATTTCATCCTTCAGGACCGAGGCAAAAAATTGGCGGACTAATCCATTCATCCCCATTCCAACAATTCCATCTTTCCATTTATCCATTTATCCCTTCTTCCCCCATCATAAAAACATCATAAAAAGAAATCATACCCACTCATAATCAATCCGCGAATATCAGCGTCTTCTTTTATTGCTAAATTTCACGCAAAGACCGCAAAGACTTACGCAAAGACCGCAGAGAGCCCCATTCCAATAATTCCATCTTTCCATAATTGTATCATTGCATAATTGTATAATTGTATCATTGCATAATTGTATAATTGTATAATTCTCCTCCCAACTCCCTCTCCCCCAGCCCTCACATCTATTCACGTATGCAACATTGTTTTGGTTCAAGCGTATAAGTATATGTAATCCCCAAAATTAATTTTATGGATTTACTAAATGATTGCAGTAAGGAATTGAAAAGAGTGAACGACACTGTCACTCTTATTTCCAACGGCCAAGCCAAAAACATCGATGATGTTGCCGAAGAAATCAATACTTCGGCGGGTACGGCCAAAAACGTGGTAGCCAAAATCAGAAAAGGGCTGAAACCTCGTAAAGTTAAACTTTTTTATTCCAGAAAGAATGGATACCAATTTTCGGAACCCATTCAATATTCTGTGAAGATTAAAGAACACTTTAAGAGGCTGCGCAAGTAAAACAAATGAGTTGTGGCTAAAAAGATTAGCCACAACCTGGCAGCACCTGATTTTATCTTTGTAGGGTGATTTACGGTCGAACGTAGATTTTACCCCTAATAGAAATTTGCCGTGACAGCAGGAAACTCAATATTGGTAAGCACTTCAGAAGTTTTGGGATGTTTTTTCCGAAACCTTAGGGCTATATTTTTGCGTTGCAACTTCGAAGTACTAAAATGCAACTTCGAAGTACTAAAATGCAACTTCAAAGTTCTAAAGTACAACTTCGATGTTCTAAAGTGCAACTTCGATGTTCTAAAATGCAACTTCGATGTTCTAAAATGCAACTTCGATGTTCTAAAGTGCAACTTCGATGTTCTAAAGTACAACTTCGATGTTCTAAAGTGCAACTTCGAAGTACGAAAGTGCAACTTCGATGTAGAAAATATAAAAATCGCAAACGAAATGGCGCTATATTCAGTTTGCCTGCAAAAAAACTGTTTCGCTTATCGCAAACTCACTTCTCTCCTTTCTCCTCTCCTCTTGCTCAGCTTTTGCTTTTATCTGCTGGTATATAGCGGCAGGGCCAGTCCCGCATGACCCTGTCTTTTCTCAAAAATTCAATTCAATAATTTTTTCATTAAAAATATAAAACCATGAAAAGAAACCGTATCCCATCAACATGGGAAAAATTTATCACCTACATTATTGTAGTAAATGATTATCTGCACTCTACTCTGCCCGGCGATACCGAAAAACGCGGTATTGTGCTGGGTATGACTACTGCCGAACTGACTGCTTTGGCCAATTTTGTTAAAAGTATGGTGAGCGGCGATCCGGTCAATCCGGGCATTTGGGACCTTCACAAAAACAAGGACACCAAAACCCAGAAGACCACTGCCGAAATGAAACAAGCCAAAAAAGAGTTTGGGGCATTTTTTCGCCCTTTGCTCAATCGTATGAACCTTAGTGCCAACATAAAGGTGGGCGACCGCATCCCTTTAGAGATATCGGACCCCAACCCCAGCCGTAAAGTACCCAAACTGCCTATCGAGGCTTTGTGTTTTGTGTATGTGATACTGATGGGACATGGTGTATTGAAAGCCGTTTGCCGTCAATTAATTGATGGTTCGCGCGCCAGCCGTCCCGCTACGGCCAATGGTGTGGAAGTAGCTTATGCTATAGCTGTGGAATCGTCCGATTCGGCCGACGCCACCCCCATCACCAGTATTCCTGAACCGGATACCATTGAAACACGCAGGGTATCATCCAAACCCAGATTTACCCTGACACTGGGACCGGAATATGTGGGCAAAACCGTGTACATGTATTTCCGCTGGGTCAATACCAAATATCCTAACCTGGCCGGCAACTGGTCGAAGGTATTGGTTACTTTGGTAAGTTAGGCTAATAGACTATTAGGCTATTAGACTATTAGGTGAAGAGGAGATAGCTCCCGATGTTCTTGAGGAATGTCGGGAGTTTTTTTTGGGGGCATTGAGCCCTTATTAATTAAAAAAAAAGGCGACTTGCGCCGCCTTAAATGTTTTCACAACGGAATAATCCTTATTGTGATTTGCTTCATTTTGTGAAACAAAAATAGTTATTTTTTTTCATCCAAATAAAAAAAAATGTAGTTTTATAAAAAAATTGACTATGAAAA
>CAZNRQ010000342.1:0-4286 GCA_964574845.1 uncultured Bacteroidales bacterium | reverse complement strand
ACGGAGAATGGACTTCCCGATAAGATCACACCTTTTATATCTGATGTGATTTCAGGGATTTTATTGAATGGATGAATTTCGCAATAGATGTTTAATTCCCGAACTCTACGGGCAATCAATTGGGTATATTGTGATCCGAAATCAAGTATCAGAATGGTTTCGTGCATAGCAGGTTTTTGCTTTGCAAAATTAAAAAAATGATTGAGAAGTATTCTTAAACTTTTTATGTTTTATCAACACCCAAAAGTTCAACTTAATGGCCGCTAAGAAAGCTGATTGTTCCTATTTGATCTTTACTACCTTAAGGTGCATCTGGCTTGATTCGCTCAGCAAAACAAGATTGTAAATACCATCGGAGAATGATGACAGATCAATAACAATGGGTTCGCCGCCCTGGAGGTAATTATTCTTGTATACCAATGCACCGGTTAGCGAGAATAATTGCACTGAAAAAGGTTTATTGATAAAAGACCCAAAAGAAATAGTCACATTGTCTTTAGTCGGATTAGGAAACAGATTTACCCCGGCAAAAGTTTTGTCTTCAACGCCACCCACGGTGGTAATGGTTACATCATGGGTAGTAGTGTCTGAACAACTACCATTAAGAGAGATCAAAGTAACTGTGTAAGTGCCGTTGGTTGCATAGGTATGGCTGGGGTTAGTTTGAGTGCTGTTGCCACCGTCGCCAAAAGTCCATTGATAGGACGAAGCTCCTGTTGATGAATTAGTGAAATTAATGGTATTAGTTGCTCCTGAACTTGAAAAAGCAGCCACAGGAACAGTAAGAATGCTTGCAGTTACCGGGACCAACGAACTCATACAGCCATTGGGGTTTTCTATTTCCCAATCATAGAAGAAATAATATCTGGTGGTAGTGGCGTTGGTTCCTGTGATAGATATTTTACCGCTTAAAGTATAGGGGAAAGTAATTCCACCCGAGTTTCTAAGCATGTTGGGATTAGCAGTAGTACACGCGAGCTGCATATTCGTTCCAACAGGCACATTGAAATTCAATGTAATCCTGCTTTCACCGGCCGGGATGTTTACAGTGGCAGTTTGTAAAATGGTAGACCCATCACTGGCCCTAAGAACAATGGTTCTGTTACCGGCTGCTCCGGCATAAACTTTAACACTTTTCAGTGTTACAGCCGAAAAACAATCAAATTTTAGATAATACGTGTTGCTCGTATATAGTGCTGCACCGCCTGCGGAGTCAGTTTTTCCAACATATTCATTTGGTGAAGTGGTTGTAGAGGCGACATAGTAAGTAGTTGTGGATGAAATGGAGGGTGTTGTGAAATTGGTTCCTGTAAAAACAAGATTGCCTCCGGTAGCTGCATCAAACCACTTTATGGTTCCCGAACTTGCTGCTGTAAGATTTATAGTTCCTGTTCCACACCTGGATCCGTTTGTCACACTTGGAGCAGTCATCATATTTATGGTAATATAATTAGTACGGATCAGGGAATCTCCTCCTTTGCAATTATAAGCTTTCAGTTTTACGGTATAAGTTCCGTTAGCAGTATATGTATGTGTTGGGCTTGTCTGTGTCGAAGTAGTTCCATCGCCAAAGTACCACATAAAAGAGGTAGAGGCAGCAGAAGTATTGGTAAATTGCACTGTGGCTGAACATGGGTTTGAAAGTATTCCTGTGAACTGTGCATCAGGAGCAGCAGCAGGAGCCAACTGTATATTGCGAATGGTGGCAGCTCCATTAGCCAGAGCTACACCTGTTATGGTCTTCGAAGTGTAACCGGGAGCTGAATATGTGATGCTATATGTTCCGGCAATCATGTATTTGTGATAGTTTCCAACGGGCAATGCAGAATAAACCTGCGAACTGTCATTGGTCTGATCGTATCCATTGACCCATACTTTAGCTCTTATGGGTAAACCACTGCATGAATCGGTAATAATTCCGCGAACTCCGTAAAGTGATTCCTGCATATAATTAAGCAACGAACGATAGTTTTCATTCCACTTCAGAATTAAGTTTTGTGTTTGAGTTAGTTTGGTGCCATCTAATTCAATAGTTACTTCCCTGCATTTGTGAAACCAGTTCATGTAATCTTGCCTGCCACCGGTAATAGAATACCACTCTGCTCCTTCGGTCACACCGTCCGCTGCAACAGTAGGATCCGACATGTAAGTTGGTGTTACCAGTCTTGCAGAATCGACATAAGCTGTACAAACTCTTTCCCACCAGGCAGCATCGGCATTGGGATTTTGGGCCGTGGTCCAATCATCCCAAGGGTAATTCAGAACCTCTGCACCTCCATGAAAATTTGCAGACATATTAAAATGATGGTTGCTGGCAAAGTTCATGAAAGCTACAGTTTCGGGCGCATAAGATAATCCATCGGGATTAGCTCCAACGCTTGGGTCAAGATAATTGCGGTTGAGATCTGTACCAGCTAAGTTATAGCGTCTGGAATTTGCAACAGTGCTACCAACAGGAGATGATTGATAATAAGTGCCTTCAGGGTTAGCAAGCGGATTGATCCAAATCTCGCAATTGTTTACCAAATTTGTCACTTTGGTGTTGGTGCCATAATTGGTTAATAAATAGTTTATCAACCGGAGTGTTAAGATGTATCCTGTTGCCTCATCACCATGCATCGAGGAAGTGTATAAGAATTGAGGCTCGTTTTCATGAGTGTTCACATTGTCTGAAATTCTTGCAACCAAAATTCTGTAATTACCCGATGGAGTTGAAGACATTATAGTATCAATATTGCACAAATTGGGATAGTTGGTGGCAAAAGCGGCCATCATTTGTTCGTATACGCTGTAAGTTGGATAAGCATCCCAATTAACCATCTGAGCAACGGTAGTCGCCATAGTCATTGCTTTAGGTTGAAATTTAGGAATAATTTCATATGGGATATTTCTGGTAAGAAATTCCTGAAATTCATTAGGGTTAGCATAAGCCCTTACTTCATATCCTTGTCCGTTGGGTAATGTCTTTACATAATCAATCGACATGTGTTTCGTTAAATCCTCATTAATCTGAGTTTTTGTGGCAACAATGAATTTTATAACGATTTCACCACGGTCGTCTAGTATTTGTTGGGCTTGAGCCGCTTGAGTATTGCTAGTAGGTTTTTGTTGAGCAAAAATGTTTCCGGTAAATGCAACCAGAAGCAAAAATGTAAAAATATTACGCATACGTGTTAGAAATTTGGACGAAATTACAGATTATTCTCAGATAGCGGATATGCATTAACACATCATTAACCCTGTAAGGTAAACATGGTACTAGTTGTTCTGAGCAATCATGTTAATATAAGTAAGATAATGCGCAGACAGCTCCTTGAAAGAGCAATTATTATCTGTTTCGATCATCAAATCGTATATAGCTTTATTGTTTTCGTGGAAAATTCCTACTTTACATTTGGCTATTGATAATCCTGCAATATAATTTAGGGAAAGATCTGCCGTTGTGTCAAAATTGATAAGAATATCAAAAGGTTTATTGATGAAATCGGAAACTTTTTCACCTGTAGGCTTCCTGATCCAATTGATATTTTTAGTTGTAACATAATCATAGGAAAGCTTTGGATAGCAATAATGGGGGATATCCTTGTACTTAATCATCCCTAAAGCTTTTATCTCTTTTTTTTCCTCCTTTAACCTGGTAACAAAAGCCGAAAATTCAATCTGGTCTTTTTCTTCGCCAACCTTATATAAAATACCAATACTGCGCGATTTGTCAAAACTTATAAACTTCTTATCCCTTGCAGACCGTAGAAGTTCTTTTTTGAGATCGGCAGTGAGAAGGTACTCTTGTATTTTTTGAAAAAAACTCATGAAGTTAATTTGATGCAAAGGTAAAATAAGTTTCTATAGGTTTTTCAATGAGAAGGGATAAGTGGTTAAAATAGCCAATCCTTTAGTCAATGCTGCTATAACAACTGATGATCTCACAGACATACATTCTGTGATAATCTTTTAAAGGGTAATGCCTGTCAATATCCGGAATTCGAAAATGAGTGGGATCAATATCCGAAAAGGTAAGAATGTTGCAATCCATAAACAAACGAGTTTCCTCAAAAGTAATGCCGCCGTTATCTGTTGTTTTTGGTGTAATACCGGCTTTTTTCACTTTGTCAAGGTCCTTCCCTGAGCAACTGCCGCAAATGTTTAGTGCTTTGCGATGTTCTTCATTGAAAAACGACAAAGTGATGAGATCGCTTTTTTCGGAAAATTCGAAAGTGTACCTTGTCGGTCGTATAAATAAGAAGGCAACAGGTTTATTCCATAATACCCCAAAACCACCCCAGGAG
>CAZNRQ010000341.1:0-4299 GCA_964574845.1 uncultured Bacteroidales bacterium | reverse complement strand
TTCCTGTTGTTTCGGCAGCTATGGATACCGTCACGGAATCTATTATGGCGATTGCTATTGCACAAGAAGGAGGTATTGGGGTCATCCATAAAAACATGACTATTGAAAACCAGGCAATAGAAGTTAAAAAGGTAAAACGTGCCGAAAACGGTATGATTATCGAGCCTGTGACAATGAAAAAGGATGCCTACGTTAGAGATGCACTGGAACTGATGCGCGAATACAAGATTGGGGGAATACCAGTGGTGGATGATGAAAATCATTTGGTAGGGATTGTTACTAATCGCGACCTGCGATTTGAGAAAAACCATAACCGGCCCATTTCGGAAGTTATGACCAAAGAAAACCTGATTACTACAACCGAATTCACCAATTTTGAAAAAGCTGCCGATATTCTGCAAGAATATAAAATTGAGAAGTTGCCTGTAGTTGACAAGGCAAACAAATTGATTGGCTTAATTACCTATAAGGATATCATAAAAATAAAAGAGCGTCCAAATGCCTGCAAAGATACCCGTGGACGCCTCAGGGTAGCTGCCGGAGTCGGCGTAACAGGGGATATGCTTGACAGAGTTTCGGAATTGGTTAAAGCTGGTGTTGATGCCATAGTAATTGACACAGCCCATGGACATTCCAAGGGAGTTATTGAAGCTGCCAAATTGTTTAAGAAACACTATCCTGAAATCGATTTGGTACTAGGAAATATTGCCACTGCAGAAGCTGCTGTTGATCTTGTTAAGGCCGGTGCCGATGCATTGAAGGTAGGAATTGGACCAGGCTCTATTTGTACAACCAGAATCATTGCGGGTGTAGGTGTGCCCCAGCTTTTTGCCATTTATTCCGTTGCTAAAGCCATAAAAGGTTCTGGAGTTCCGGTAATCGCTGATGGTGGAATCCGATTTAGTGGAGATATTGTTAAGGCTATTGCCGGAGGCGCACATACGGTTATGTTAGGTTCGTTGTTTGCAGGTGTTGAAGAATCTCCCGGTGAGACTATTATATTTGAAGGCAGGAAATTTAAAACCTACCGTGGTATGGGCTCTATCGAAGCTATGCAGCATGGGTCTAAGGACAGGTATTTTCAGGATGCAGAAGATGATATACAGAAACTGGTACCAGAAGGTATTGTAGGTAGAGTTCCCTATAAAGGTACTTTATCCGAAGTAATCCACCAGATGGTAGGAGGATTGAAAGCCGGAATGGGATATTGTGGTGCTGAAAACATATTAAAACTTCAGGGAGCAAAGTTTATTAAAATCACCGCGGCTTCGGTTGCCGAAAGTCATCCTCATGATGTAATAATCACCCGTGAAGCACCTAATTATAGCCGATAGAATCTCGGAAAATTAATCTATATTTGCACCCAAATTTTTAAAGAAAAATGTTAGTTATGAAACGTGTACTTTTTATTGTATTACTGAATGTTGTCTTTGTCGGTTGTCTGAAAGCCCAAAATAATGACCCGACTTTACTTACTGTTGCGGGAGAGAAAGTGTCCAAAAGCGAGTTTTTGAATGTTTACAAAAAGAACAATATCAAAGGTGAGATTATGGACCGTAAATCACTTGAAGAGTATCTCGAATTGTTTATAAATTTCAAATTAAAAGTGAAAGAAGCTGAAGAACAAAAACTGGATACTTTTACTTCATTTAAAACAGAACTTGCCGGTTACAGAAAACAATTGGCACAACCTTATATGACCGATAAAGATGTCGACGAAGGGTTGGTGAAAGAAGCCTACGACAGAGCTCAGTGGGACATCAGGGCCAGTCATATTCTTATCAGGCTTGATAAAAATGCCACGCCGGAAGACACTCTGGCAGCTTATAATAAAGCCATTAAAATTCGTAATAGGATATTAAAGGGTGAATCGTTCGAAAGTGTTGCCAAAGAAACCTCGGAAGATCCTTCAGTACGTGATCGTGAAGATCCCAATTCGAAATCTGTAATAAAAGGCAATGGTGGCGATCTGGGTTATTTTTCGGTACTGGATATGATATATCCTTTCGAAAATGCGGCTTATAGTACCAAGATTGGCGAGGTTTCGATGCCGGTTCGAACCGATTATGGTTATCACCTGATAAAAATTACAAACAAAAAACCTGCCATGGGGAAAGTAGTAGTAGCCCATATTTATGTAAGTGTTCCTAAGGATGCCAAACCTGAAGATCTTGCGTCGTATAAAACCAAAATCGACGAAGCTTATGCGAAACTTAAAGCAGGTGCAAAATATGAAGACATTGTAACCGAATATTCAGACGATAAAGGCTCTGCAGCTAAAGGTGGTGTGCTCCCCGGATTTGGAGTGAACCGAATGGTTCCTGAATTTATTGAAGCAATTACCAAACTGAATAATATTGGGGATTATTCTGAACCCGTACAAACGGCTTATGGATGGCACATCATAAAACTGATTGAAAGAAAACCTATCAAGAGTTTTGAAGATGAAAAAGCCCAGCTTAAATCTCGTATCATGAAAGATAGTCGTTCTGATAAAAGTAAAGAATCTGTTATCAACAGAATCAAAGCCGAATATAATTTTAGAGAATTTCCAGAAACTCTGAAAGATTTTTACGCAGTTCTCGATTCTTCCTTCCTCGAGGGCAAATGGGATGTGACCAAAGCACAGAACCTTACAAAAACCATGTTCGTGTTAGGAAATCAGAATTTTACTCAGGCTGATTTTGCACAATTCCTTGCTACGAAACAATCAAAGCATCCCAAAATGAGTATTAAAGCCGTAGTCGGTGAAAAATTTAATCAGTATGTTGAAGAATCAACATTGAATTATGAAGATGGTAAACTTGAAACCAAATATCCTGAGTTCAAATCGTTGATGAAAGAATACAGAGATGGGATTATGCTTTTTGAACTTACCGACAAAAAGGTTTGGACAAAAGCTATTCAGGATACTACCGGATTGAAAGATTTTTATGAGAAGAATAAAAACAAATACATGTGGGATCAAAGACTGGATGCTACTATTTATACTTGTAAGGATGCCTCGGTTGCTAAAAGCACACGTAAACTTGTAAAAAGTGTTGAAAATGGAAGTCTTACCGAAGCTGACCTGCTGAAAAAAATAAATACTGATTCTATAGCAGTCTTAAAGATCGAACATAAAAAATTCGTTAAAGGCGAAAGCGCTTTGATTGATTCATTGAAATGGGAAAAATCCATTTCACCTAATGTTGTTAAGAACAATAAGACCATTTTTGTGGTAGTTCATGCATTAGTTGCTCCTGAGCCAAAGACTATCAAAGAAGCAAAAGGACTTATCACTGCGGATTACCAGAACTTTTTGGAAAAAGAATGGATAGAGCAGCTACGTAAAAAGTATCCTTATGAAGTCAATAAGGATGTTTTTGAATCTCTGTTGAAATAATAATTTCGGGGGATTTTTTCGTCAGAAAAATAAATCCTGTTAATGTTAGCCTCCTTGAAAAAAATTGTTTTTGTATTACTGGTATTTATTGTCGCATGTAAATCGAGTCCTGAGCCCGGAGAGGTTGCTGTTGCTCGTGTGTACGATTCTTATCTGTATGTTAAAGACCTAAACGGGAAACTGCCGGCAAACATTTCTCCTGCCGACAGCACTGTGCTTATTAAGGAGTATATCGATAACTGGATCAAACAGCAATTGCTGATCAAGCAGGCAGAGAAAAACCTTTCTGACGAGGATAAAGATTTTACTCAACAACTGGAAGATTATAAAAACTCTCTTTTGATCTACAAATATGAGACGCAACTTATAAAGCAAAGTCTCGATACACTGATCACCGAAAATGAAATTGCTGATTATTATGAGAAAAACAAAAGTAATTTCGAATTGAAGGAGAATATTGTAAAAGTTATTTACGTTAAGATACCGCGTGCCGTGCCTATGACAGTTCCAAAATTATATATTGGATCGGACAAACCGGCCGACAGAAAAAAACTTCAGGATTTCTGTGTTAAGTATGCAGTGAACTATTACCTCGACGATCAGAATTGGTTGCTTTTCAATGATATTTTGAAGGAGATACCCATCACAACCTATAATCAGGAAGAATACCTGAAGAATAACCGGACCATAGAGATACAGGATTCTACTTATTCGTATCTGATGAACATAAAAGGTTTTATGATCAAGGATGGACTCTCACCGTTAAGTTTTGAGAAGAATAACATTCGGGATATCATTATGAACAAGCGAAAACTGAAACTGATAGAAGATATGCAGAAGGAAGTTTATTCGAATGGTGTCAAAAAAGGCAGCTTTGAGGTCATTAAAAAGTAAGATGCATAATAATTCTTACC
>CAZNRQ010000340.1:0-4318 GCA_964574845.1 uncultured Bacteroidales bacterium | reverse complement strand
GCAGCGAGTGAACCTATGGTCCCCTGCTTTGTTCCGGTGTAGCCTTCCAGAAAGATACCACACTTCTTCGAAAGTTCCCTGGCCATATCCATGGTCAGTACTTCCTTTTTGGCACGTGTGGCATATTGCTTCAGTTCATCAGTAACCTTATCTTCAGGACAAACACACAATCCTGCATCAGAACCCTGAGCCGCATTCTCTAAAAGATAAGCTGCGGACAATTCTATGATCTTATCAACATGTTCAGGGGATGATTCCAATGAAATACAGGCAGAACTGTTGTGCGAAGTGTAAGGAATATTTTCATGAACATACAACTGATGACGGGTGACACCAATGATACTTCCGCATCCGTTTTTTTGAAGAAGAGCTGCCAGTTCCCTGGACCTGAAACCGGTTCCTTTACTCTCCAGATTGTCGGTATCGTCAATGGCAACAAATATCCTCATTAAGATTTTAGTTTTTTCTTGAACTTCTTGATAATGGTATCCACGGCATCCTGAAACTCTGCACGGAACTCGATGTAGTCACGGATCAGCTTTGCGCCTTCTTCTGTAAGGTAGGTTACACCCCCATCTTTGCCGCCACGGTGTTTCTCGATAATGGAAAAACCCAGTATTTCTTCTATCTTTTTCAAGTCGCCCCATACCTTGCGATAACTAATATCCATGACGTCGGAAGCCGCTTTCAGCGAACCATGTTTTTGTATGGCAATAAGAAGTTGCCACTTGTCATCATCTATTATGGCATCGCCTGTTTCGGACGACATCCACAATTTATAATTGATACGAATGTTTGAATATCGGGTGTATTTTTTCTCTTCCATCCCCCAGGATTAAAAATGCATTTCAGTGTATAAAAAAAATTCACCTCAGGGGAGGTGAATTTTATACTTATTTGTGATTTTCTACAAGTTTGCGCAAGGCGATGATCTCACGCCACTTCTTTCGGGCATCCATGGCCGGAGCTCCGAAATACACCTTACCACCCGGAAGCGATTTGTCAGCGCCTGAAGTAGCCAGCAAGATGGCACCTTTGCCAATTACAATATCTTTATTAATTACCACCTTGGCCCAAAGTATCACTTCGTCTTCAATAACAGCAACTCCGGCAATAGCCGAATGCGAACCAATGAGGCAATTCTTTCCGATATGCGTATCATGTCCTACCTGAACAAAATTATCCATTTTGGTTCCGTTTCCAATGATGGTGTCGCCGGAAACCCCCTTGTCTATGGCACAAAGTGCTCCTATCTCCACATTATCTTCAATGATGGTGCGTCCGCAGGATTCCATTTTATCATAATGGGTAGGGCGACGTTTAAAATAATACGCATCGCCACCAATCACTGTATTGGACTGAATGATCACATTATCGCCAATGATGGAATGATCGTAAACACTCACATTCGAATGAATAATAGAATTTTTGCCAATCTTGACATGATTGCCGATAAATGCTCCGGGCTGTATGACAGTTCCTTCGCCTATTTCAGCAGAATCGCTGATAAATTTGGCAGCCGGTTCAAACTTACGGAAACGGGTTACTATCTTCACGAAATCACGGAAAGGATCATCAGAAATAATAAGCGCTTTACCTGCAGGAGGCTCAACCGTTTTATTAATTATTATGGTAGTCGCTTTGGAAGTCAAAGCTTTGTCGTAATACTTGTGAAAATCCACGAAAGTAATATCACCGGGCTCTACCATGTGAATTTCGTTTATTCCGGTTATTTCATGTGTATCGCTGCCAATATACTTAGCATCAAGAAATTCAGCTATCTCTCTCAGGAAATATGTTCTTTCAAATATCATGTCTGACTTATAAAATTAATGCCAATCCTATTATTTTTTCACTCTTTCGTAATACGAATGATTACGGGTATCAACCCTGATCTTTTCCCCAATATTGATAAACAAAGGAACATCAATATTGGCACCGGTCTCAACCGTTGCATGCTTCAGGGTATTGGTTGCTGTATCTCCTTTAATCCCGGGTTCGGTATAGATAACTTCCAGTTCAATGAAAGCAGGTAATTCGCAAGACAAAGGACGTTCGGTATCTGCATGAAACATAACTTCAACCAGTTGTCCTTCTTTCATAAGGTCATAAGAATCTATAAGTTCTTCCATGATGCTGACCTGTTCAAAGGTCTCAACATGCATAAAATTATAACCGTTATCGTCTTTATAAAGGAATTGATAAGGACGACGTTCCACGCGGGTAACATCTATTTTAGTTCCTGAATTGAAGGTGTTTGAAATAACTTTACCTGTTGTCAGGCTTTTAAGTTTTGTGCGTACAAAGGCACCGCCTTTTCCCGGTTTCACATGCTGAAACTCAACAATAACGTAGAGATCGTTATTGAATTCCAAGCACAGACCGTTTCTAATATCTGCAGTAGTAGCCATACAATGAATTAAATTGAATAAAAATTTTGTGCAAAAGTAACTAAATTTACATTAAGAATAGGGTGGTCAAATGAATTTGCCGTTAACACCGGTTTGAAACCATTGCTTTCTAGTTTAAATTAAGCTTTCCGATTCTAATTTTCATGAAAAAACATCAGAAGAAAAGCAAATCGAGCTATACGGATGAATGCGAAAAGGTTCTATGACTTATTACATTTTTTTCAACAATTTATAATTAGAGTGCCTATTTCTCTAATTTTACCAATTCAGGATTTTGCCCCTGTTCTATATTTAAATAATTATAAATGAATAATTTTACTCACCTCCACGTTCACACTCAATATTCTATTTTGGATGGAGCCTCGGATATAAAAAAACTTATTGCCAGGGTTAAGGAATGTGGAATGAATGCTATTGCTATCACCGATCACGGCAATATGTTCGGGGTAAAAGAATTTCATGATATAGCTCAAAAGCAAAACATCAAGCCACTGATAGGCTGCGAAATGTATGTGGCTGCCAAAAGCCGTTTCGATAAAGCCGAATCGGAGGACCGTGCAGGGTATCACCTGATATTGATTGCCAAGAATGAGATTGGCTATAAAAACCTTTGCCGTCTGGTTTCTCTGGCCTGGAAAGACGGATTTTACTATAAGCCCCGCATCGACTGGGAATTGTTACATCTTTATCACGAAGGATTGATAGTCTCTACAGCTTGTTTAGGTGGGGAGATTCCGGTGGCTATTCAAACCGGGAATATTGATAAAGCCATTGAGAGGATACTGGAATTCAAACAACTTTTCGGGGAGGATTTTTATCTCGAACTGATGCGCCATAAAACGGGTGACCCCAAGATGGATGAGGAAGTATTTGTTCGTCAGGAAATAGTGAATCAGAAACTGAAAGAACTTTCAATACAATATCAGGTAAAACTCATTGCCACCAATGATGTGCATTTCATCAATGCCGGGGATGCCGAAGCCCACGACCGTCTTTTATGTATCAATACCGGGAAACTGGTTGAAGATACTACCCGTATGAAATACACTACCAAAGAGTATCTTCGGACACCCGAAGAAATGGCTGAGTTGTTTGCCGATATCCCTGAAGCACTTGCAAACACCAACGAAATTGCTGAAAAAGTAGAGATATATGCTCTGAACAGGCCTCCCCTGCTTCCTGATTTTCCTTTGCCCGAAGGCTTCCTCGACCCCAATGAATACCTCGCTCATATTACTTATGAAGGCGCGCTGAAGCGTTATCCCGAGATCACCGATGCTGTAAAAGAAAGGATAGAATTCGAGCTAAGCGTCATTAACAAAATGGGGTTCCCGGGTTATTTTCTCATCGTGCATGACTTTATTCGTGCTGCCCGCGAAATGGGCGTCTGGGTTGGTCCCGGTCGTGGTTCAGCGGCAGGTTCGGTGGTAGCATTTTGCCTGAGAATTACAGATATTGACCCATTACGATATGGTCTGCTGTTCGAGCGTTTTCTGAATCCCGACCGTATTTCCATGCCTGATATGGATATTGACTTCGACGAAGACGGCCGCGAAAAAGTAATTAAATGGGTTGTCGAGAAATACGGGACCAACCGTGTGGCCCAAATCGTCACCTTTGGTACCATGGCCATGAAAATGGCCATACGCGATGTGGCCAGAGTAGAGAACCTTCCTTTGGCCGATGCAGACCGGCTCTCAAAACTGGTTCCTATGAGGGCAAAAAATCTGGCTGATGCCATTGCTACGGTTCCGGAGTTGAAAGAAGCTAAAAATTCGAAAAACCCCTTGGTGGCCAGGACCCTGAAATATGCCGAAGAACTGGAAGGTTCTGTAAGACATACAGGCTTGCATGCCTGCGGCATCATCATTGGCAAAGAAGACCTTATTGATCATATTCCTTTATGC